>JANXVS010000283.1 GCA_025351555.1 Pseudomonadota bacterium
CCAAAATTGCCCACTCGATTTCCCGAAGAGCCTTATTTTTTAACCACTCGATCACCTATTCCGGCGCGCCGGCGCGGACAAACTGTGCGGCGAGTCACGTAAGCAAAGGACTGCATGCAATAGCTTGGCGACACCGTTGAACGTATCCGCATGACGCGTGCGGATACGCCGATAAAGGAGATCGAAATGTTCAGTCCCAGCAAAGCCAGGCAAGTTCTCGATGAAATATGGAATATCAAATCCGCCGGTGCGGCACTCACCCTGAACACTCCGGTGCACTTCGATCCCTCCCTGGTGCCACGGTTGGTCGCGCAACATGGCGACTTGAATGCGCGCTTCACCGCGCTCGTTGCTGAACTGGGCAAAGACCGGGAAGCCTCGGAGCGTGCCGCGCGCGATTGCGCGGACCAGTTGCACGAACTGCGTCGTGCCGAAGCGCTGTGGCTGTATCCGGTGATCGCCCGCGGGTTTGCGCCCGATCCCATCGCGCGGCGGCTGGTCTGGCAATCGCGCCTGGTCATGCTGGGCCTCGCACGCCGTGTGCTGCGCCGCTTCGACGAACTGGCGCGGGCCATCCGCAGTGGAACAGAGGTTACCTCAGCCGCTGAGCATGCGACCACGGCGTTGACGGAATATCAGCGGCGCAATGAAGCCGAGATGTATCCGCTGTACAACCTGATGGAACGCCTGTCGTCCGTCACGGCGCGGGCAGCGTAAGTCGACGCAGATCAACGCTGCGGGAGATTCAAGCCTTCTCCCGCCGCCGCCGTATCATCATCGATGCAATCTCCCATCGCGGGGCCTGCGAGGTATTGTGTCGCGCTCACAACCGTGAACGGGATGGACGGTAGCACCCGGCGGCCAAACGACGTGCGGGCATCGATCGCTGCCACATTGCGGCGCCGCCATCGGCGCTATGCTTACTTCCACCGCGTCGCGCCCGTTGCACGAGTTGTCAACGGATCGACAGCCACCGCGTTTAGTTTTTGTGTTGGGAAAAGTCCCCCGCAGGACGGCCATCCGACGACCCGCGAAGGATTGGATTGGCGTACTGTCACGCGCGCTACAATCGAGGTGAAATGCATGCAAGCTTTCGGCAAGGTAATGGCCGTGATACTGACGGCGACAGTGTTCGCACCAGCCGCCGGCGCAAGCGTACACGATCATCTGTTCGCCAACACCTTTGATATCCCCGCCGACGCACCAACCAGTGCCAACGACGCAGCGCGCTTCCTCACCCAGGCCACGTTCGGCCCGACCCAGGCCGACATCACGCATCTGACGGCCGTCGGTTACAACGAATGGATCGATGAACAACTAGGCAAGCCGGCAACCTTGAGCGAGCCCACGGTCGAAGCCGTGGTCAATGCCCGCACCACCGGTGGCCAGACCGTGGGGCAATCGCAACGCCGGCAGCGCTGGTTCTGGCAGGCGGCTTACGCGCCCGATCAATTGCGCCAGCGCATGGCCTGGGCCTTGAGCCAGATCTTCGTCGTCTCCGATGCCAGCAGCGCGATCAATCAAGACATCGTGCCGATGGCGGCGTATCAGGATCTGCTCGCACGCGATGCGTTCGGCTTCTATCGCAGCCTGCTCGGCGACGTGACCTACAACCCGACGATGGGCAGATACCTCAACGCGTTCCGCAACCTCAAGCCGAGTTCGTCCACCAGCCCGGACGAAAACTACGCGCGCGAGGTGATGCAATTGTTTTCGGTGGGTTTGATTGAACTGAATCTGGATCACTCGCCGATGCTCAACGGCGGCTTGCCGATTCCTACTTACGACCAGACCACGATCACGCATACGGCCAAGGTGTTCACCGGCTTTACCTACAGCGATGCCACCACCAATCCGGTGAGGTTCTACAGCGGTGGGCTCAGCTTCGCCACGCAATATGCGCCGATGGCGTGCTGGGGAACCGAGCTGGTGCCACCGCTCACCATGTCGCAGACGCAACACGATGTTAGCGGTGACGACGGTACCACCGGCACGCCGAAAACGGTACTTGGCAACCAGAAGATTCCATCCAATCAGACCTGTGCATTGGATCTGAGCGACGAACTGGACATCATCAGCGCGCATCAAAACGTCGCACCGTTTATTTCGCGCCAGTTGATCCAGCGCTTCGTCACCAGCAATCCGTCGCCGGCCTATATCCAGCGCGTGGCGACCGTATTCGAGAGCGGCACCGGCGATCTTGGCGATGTGATCAAGGCCATCCTGCTCGACACCGAGGCGCGCACTCCGCCGGTGCTGAACAATGGTGATAGCTACGGCAAACTGCGCGAGCCGATCCTGCGCCTGACCGCTATGTGGCGCGCGTTCAACGCGCAAGCACCGGTGGCGGATCAGTACGGCGAAATCAAGATGCTCGGCACCACGAACTTCGAGGGTTCCTACGGACAGGGTCCGCTGGAATCGCCGACGGTGTTCAATTTCTATCTGCCGGATTATCAACAGCCCGGAACATTCGCCACCAACAATCTGTATTCGCCGGAGTTGCAGATCACCAACGAGTCGACCACATATACGACGGCCAACAGTTACTACAGCTTTACTTCGAACGCGTATCTGGGCATGCCCACGCCACCGACCGACCGGCCGCTGATTGATCTGTCGGCGTTGACGGTCTACGCCAGCAACCCAGCCGCGCTGATCGCGACGATCAATGCCGATATGCTCTACGGCAGCATGTCATCGACGATGCAATCTTCCTTGATCGGCATGATCCAGTTTGGACTGAACGGAGCCACGCCCGCCGAGAAGGCTTGGTCGGCGATTTACGTGACCCTGCTCTCACCCGAATACACGACCCAGCGCTGAAGGATACGACCATGAGCCACAATCGCAATTCCCGTCGGCAATTCCTGCGCAATCTCACCTGTCTGGCCGCCAGCGGCAGCGCCGCGGCTTTCATCCCGCAACTGCGCATGATGGCCACCGCCCTGGCGGGCACCTCATCGCTCGCCGGCTACAAGGCACTGGTGTGCGTCTACTTGGCCGGTGGCAACGACGCCTGGAACATGCTGGTGCCGCATGACGGCAGCCGCTACAGCACTTACTCGACGTCGCGCGGCGGTGTATACAATGCTGCATCGAACCCGGGCGGCCTGGCCCTGGCCAATCCCGCCACAGGCAACGCCCAGATCATCACCGATGGCAACGACGGCAACGGGGCGACCAACCAGTACTTCCTGCATCCGAGTCTGACGAACCTGGCGAGCATCTACAACCAGCAGAAACTGGCCTTGCTCGTCAACGCCGGCACCCTGGTCGCGCCGATCAACATGGCCGACTACAACGCCAGCGCAGCGAATCGGCCGCCGCAACTTTTTTCGCATGCAGACCAGGAAAATCTCTGGCATCAGGCCAATACCACGGCCAATTCGAGCCTGGGCTGGGGCGGGCAATGCGCCGACAATCTATTGACGAATGGCGCCAACACTCAACCAATCGGCCAGCCCAATCTTTCGCTGTGCGTTTCGATTGCTGGCGCCAACCGCTTCGAGGTCGGCTCATCGGTAGTGCCGTATCAAATTTCATCGAGTGGGCTGACGGCGCTCAAAGGCGTGTGCAATCCCACATGCAATATGGGTGCGAACAACGCCAACGCCCGCGACGCCGCACTCAACGCCCTGCTGGCCGATACCTACGCCAACGATTTTGCCGGCGAGTATAAAAATGTATTCCAGCGCGGACGCGACCTGTACGGCCTGCTGAATACGGGCTTGACAGGCACGACGCTGACTACTGCCTTCCCGGGCACCAGCCTGGGCGCGCAACTGCAAATGGTCGCGAAGATGATCAAACTGTCGAAGGCGCGGGGTTATGCGTCGCGTCAGATCTACTACGTGCGTTTTGGCGGTTTCGATCTGCATTCCGGAATGTTCAGCGCCAATGGCTCGCCCAACGATCACGCCGGCTTGCTTACCCAGGTCGATCAGGCGCTCAATGCGTTCTGGAATTGCATGGGCCCGACCGACGTCAATGCGCAGAGCGAAGTGACGGCGTTCACCGCTTCAGAGTTTGCGCGCACGTTGCAATCCAATGGCGCCGGTTCCGATCATGCCTGGGGCGGCGTGCAGATGGCGATGGGCGGCGCGGTTCACGGCGGCAAGCTGTACAGCAATGGTCTCGGCAAGATCAGTGGTTTCCCGGATCAGGCGTTCAACGATGGCGTGATGACGTTCTCGCGCGGGCAATGCATTCCCGGCATCAGCGTCGACCAATACGCGGCCACGCTGGCGCAGTGGATGGATGTGAGCCCTGGCAATATCAGCACGATCTTCCCGAATCTCGGGAATTTCGGTACCAGCAATCTCGGCTTCGTCTGAAGGCGCCGGCATGGATGTCACCCCGCAGCGGCGCTTGCGCGGCTGGTCATTCGCGATCGTCGCGGCTGCCAGCGCCGTGGCGGCCGCCTCCGTCTCGTCGCCGGTCAACAGCGTCACGCCCAGCGGCTGCACCAGCATCCAGGATCAGCCGCCGATCTACAGCGGCATCCAATATGGCGCCGCGATCCAGGGTCTGCTCGACAATTTCCTGACCAACGGCGGCACGGCGGGCTGTGTCGATTGCCATACTCACCCAGCGTCGAGCGCATCGGGTCATCTGGATCTGACCGATGGCGTTTCCTGGGCGCATCTGATCAATGTGCGTAGTTACGACGACCTCAGTCTAATTTACGTGGTGCCCAATCACCCTGAGCAAAGCCTGCTGTTCCAGAAGATCAATTGTGATACCCCGGGCGTAGGTGCACGCATGCCCTATATGTTTTCGCCCGGAACGCTCGGCCCCGACCAGCAAGCCCTGATCTACGACTGGATCGCCGAAGGTGCGCCGGTCGGCATTACCGATGGCGTCTTCCGCAACGGGTTTGATATTCGCGGGTTCAATCAGTAGCGGATCGGTTGAAACCCGCAAGCCGGATCATGGTAAATCTTTGGACTCCGGCGCCTGATCGAGATTGATCCGATCCGCTGTCGGCACCGCAATCTGCGTCAGCCCCGCTGCCTTGAGTTGCACGTTGAACTCCGCCAGATCGGCGCCCTGCACGCGTTCCCACAAGGCTACGCCGCGATCGAGGCGCGCGTTGGTCGCAGCGAGCAGGTCGCGCTGCGGCCGCGTCGGTGCACGATCGCTGCCTTCGATATCGGTCGCGATGCTGGACAGCACGCCGCCGACCGCGTCGAAACTTTCGCTGTTGTCGTTGTCACCTGAACGCAAAGGCTCGCTCGCAAGCTTGAACTTCTCGATGTCCGCCAGCAGCGCCTTGTCCGGTTTCTGTTTCTCGATTTTCTCGATCTGCGCGTCGATGGCATGCAGTTGGCCGTAGCCGATGTAGTCGCGTTCAAGTGCCTTGTCGATCTCCTGCGCAAAGGCCATCGCCGCGTGCAGTGCCGCGTCGTCCATTGCCGTGCGCGGGTCGGCGACCACCTTCAGCGCTGCGCGTTCTTGCTTGCCATCCACGTTAAGCACGACCTCGTACTCGCCGGGCGGCACCAGCAAGCCTTCCGGCACGATGGGCGTGCCTTCATCGAACACCGCGCCGATGCTGAAGTCGGAATGCACCGCACGCGGCCGCGGCGTGCGCAGATTCCATGTGAAGCGATGCGCACCGGCGGCGATCGACAGTTGCGCCGGTTTCGTGATCCAGGATTCGGTGAAGTAACGCTCGGCATCAGGGGTTTGTTCCGGCACGTCGCTGGCGAAATGCCGCACGAGCTTGCCGGCCGCATCGTGGATGTCGAGGGAAACTTTTTGCGCATTGTGCACAAGCCGATAGTCGATGGTCGCGCCAGTCGCCGGATTCTGGCCGAGCGCGGTGTCGGCAGGTGGCGGCGTGTCCTTGTTCTGGCTGCCACGAACGCGCAGCGCATCCGCAGGCTGGAACAGCGTCGTCGCGGATGCCGCTAAACGCTCTCTCTGCCGCAGCGGCGAGACATTGTCCAGCACCCAGATTGCGCGTCCCTGGGTCGCAGCAATCAGGTCGTCGCCGTGCACCAGCAGGTCGCGCACCCAGGCCGTTGGCAGGTTGCGCTGCAGCGACCGCCAATGCGCGCCATCATCGAACGAAACGAACACGCCCGCATCCGTGCCGGCGTATAACAATCCACTTTTTACGGGATCGGCACGCACCACGCCGACGAAGCTCGTCTTGGGCAATCCCGTGTCGATCTCATCCCAGGTCTTGCCGTAGTCGTGCGTGCGCAAGACACGCGGGCGGAAATCGTCCTGGCGATGATTGTCGATCGCCGCATAGGCTGTCCCCGGCGTGGTCGCGGAGATGTCGATCGTCGCCACTTTCGCCCAGGCCGGAATCAGGTTCGATGGCGTCACATTGTCCCAATGCTTGCCGCCATCGCGCGTGCGCTGGATCAGGCCGTCGTCGGTGCCGATCCAGATTTCGTCGTTGTCACGCGGCGACAGGCCGATCGTATAGATCACGCCGTAGCCACACTCGCGTGCGGTCGCAGGTGCCAGATTGCCCGCACAGTTCTTTGCATCGGTTCTACTTGCATCAGCTGATTTTGCCGACAGGTCAGGGCTGATCGTTTCCCACGATTGGCCCTTGTCCAGCGAACGGAACAGCACCTGCGCACCTTGATAAAGTGGAAAAGGCGACTTTTGCGACGCCGCGATCGGCGTGATCCAGGTATAGCGGTATTTGACCGTGGTCGGCCGTTCGCCGTAACTCGACACCGGCCACGGCGAGATGTTCTGCACTTCGCCAGTACGCGCATCCCAGCGTGACAAGCGGCCGCCGAGGCCGGAACCGTAGACGATGTTCGGGTCCTGCGGATCAGGCACATCGTAGTCGCGTTCGTCGCCGCCGACCGGATGCCAGTCACGGAAACTCAGTGCACCGTAGTCGCTGCGGCTGGCCACACCCACCGTGCCGGAATCCTGCTGACCGGAGTACACCCAATACGGAAAACGGTTGTCGGCGGCCAGGTGATAAAACTGTCCGGTCGGCTGGTTGTACCAGTCGCTCCAGTGCGCGCCGCCATCAACGCTGACCACGGTGCCCTGATCGCTCGCGGTGACCAGATGATCCGTGTGCTTGGGGTTGATCCACACATAGTGGTAATCGTCGCCGCCCGGCGCGCCCTTGAAGATAGTCCAGTGTTCTCCGCCATCGTCGGAGCGGCGGATCGACTGCCCGGTTGCGTAAATGCGGTCGCGATCGACCGGATCGGTGGTGAGGCGGCTGAAATAGTCGTTGCCCAGCCAGCTCTCGTGACTGACCTGGCGCCAGTTGCTACCGCCGTCGTCGGAACGGTACAGGCCGCTGTCGTTCTTGGATGCCGCGTGCGGAACATTGCCACTGTGCGGCGCGGCGTTGATCACCGCATAGACGCGACCGCCGCCGGCCGTGGCCAGACCAATGCGACCGAGCGTCGATGTCGGCCAGCCATTGCCGCCAAGACGCGTCCAGCTTTTGCCGGCGTCTGTGGATTTGTATACACCGCTGCCCGGCCCCGCGTTCGGCTGGAAATACGACAGCCACGGATAGTTGCGCACCTGCCATGCGGCCGCATAGATGATTTCCGGATTGGCCGGATCGGCAGCCAGATCGACCACGCCGGTATCGGCGTCGACGAACAGGGTCTGCTGCCAGGTCTTGCCGCCGTCGCTGGAGCGGAATACGCCGCGTTCCTTGTTCGGCCCGAAGTAATGGCCCAGCGCACCGACCAGCAGTGTGTCGGAATGGTGCGGATCGACCAGGATCGCGCCAATATGGCGTGTCGCGGCCAGGCCCGCGGAAATCCAGGTCGTGCCACCGTCGCTGGATTTGTATACACCACTTCCCGCATGCACGTCATAACGCGCGGCCACTTCGCCGGTGCCGACATAAATCACCTTCGGGTCCGATGGCGCTATCGCCAACGCGCCGATAGACGCGGCAGGCAAGCGATCGCCAACCGAATGCCAAGTCTGGCCGGCGTCATCGGTCTTCCACACGCCGCCACCGGCGGCACCGAAGTAGTACACGTTCGGCTGATCGGCAATGCCCTGCGCCATCGTGCTCCAGCCTGCGCGGAACGGGCCGAGCAGGCGCCATTGCAGGCCGGCAGCCATATCATCTGGCGCGCTTTGGGCAAAAGCGCTGCAGCAGACCATCGCCGTCAGAAAAAAACCCATCCCGCGAACGTTGCGAACGACCGACCTGATCGACATGGCGACTGCTTCCTTCCGACCGACTCGATCGGAATGATAACCGAGCAGGAGCCGCGGCGCGGCGAAACTTCGCTTTCAGCCCGCCGCCAACACCATCTCACCGCGATCGAGCGCGGCGGTTCAGTCGGTCACCATTGCAAACCCCTGGTCGTGGCAGGAATTGTTCGACAGTGAATTACGCGAACGGGTCGCGCAAGCTGATCGTGTCGTCGCGATCCGCGCCGGTTGCGACCAGCGCGATATGGCATTCGGCCAGTTCCTCGACCGAACGCAGATAGGCGCGCGCCGCCGGCGGCAATTTGGAAAATTCCCGGATTCCACAAGTGGATTCTTCCCAACCGGGGAATTCCAGATAGACCGGCTTGCACTCGTCCCAGCCGGCTGCGTCCAGCGGCGCCAGCTCGCGGCGTTTGCCGCGGTATTCGTAGGCCACGCAGACCTTGATCGACGGCAATCCGTCGAGCACATCGAGCTTGGTGATCGCCAGGCCATTGATGCCGTTGATCTGCACCGCACGCTTGAGCGCGACCAGGTCGATCCAGCCACAGCGGCGCGGGCGCCCGGTGGTGGCACCATATTCGTTGCCGCGCTTGCGCAGCGCTTCGCCGGTCGCGTCATCGAGTTCGGTCGGGAACGGGCCGCCGCCGACGCGTGTCGCGTAGGCCTTGCAGATACCGAGCACGTAATCGATGTCGCTCGCACCGACGCCGGTACCGGCATATGCGCCGCCGACGGTGGTATTGGACGAGGTCACGTAGGGATACGTGCCGTGATCGATATCGAGCAGTGCACCTTGTGCGCCCTCGAAAAGTATACTTTCGCCGTTTTTGCGCAACGTGTGCAACGTGGTGGAAACGTCGTCGATCATCGGCTTGACGTAGTCGCCAAACGCCAGCGCC
>JANXVS010000355.1 GCA_025351555.1 Pseudomonadota bacterium
GGGATCGGAAGTCTTCATCCGTCGTGACCCCCGCACTGGCGACGTCGTGCTGTCGCCGAAGCCGGCCTCCTGGTCGGAGTTCTTTGCGCTCGCCGACCACACCAAGATCCCGGCCGATTTCATGGTCGATCGTGACGACCAGCCGGCCGAAGAGAGGGATCTGTATTGAACCGCTACATGCTGGATACGAACACGGCGAGTTACGTGATCAAGGGTCAACCGCCCGAAGTTCGCCAGCGACTATCGACGTTGCCGATGGACAGCATTGTCATCTCCGCCGTCACCCAAGCGGAATTGCTTTATGGCTTGGCCCGCATGGGCCATCCAGCGGCGCTTGCCAACCTCATCCGTGAATTTCTGCTGCGTGTCGAGATATTGCCCTGGGATGGGCATGCCGCCGCCGTGTATGGGGATTTACGCGCATCCTGTGCGTCGGCGGGTGTCACCTTGGGCGCGCTCGACATGATGATTGCCGCCCATGCCGTTGCCGCCCATGCCACGCTCATCACCCACGACAAGGCGTTCGCGCGGGTTCCTGACGGCGCACTCGCCGTCGAAGACTGGAAAGAGGGAAACTGAGGCGCTAACTGTTGGTGCTCGTTGAAAACTGACCAGCCGTTTTCGTTGAAAAATGACCAGGGAAGAAAGCCGAGGGAAAATCCCTCGGCTGTGGATAACTATAGCGTTTCTGCTTGAGCTTTTCTCTTTCCTTTAATCGATCTGGATGGGAGACAGTGAAGACGCACTGTCGCTGGGCGCGGCCGATTTCCGATTCTGTTCGCGAGAGCGGATGCGTGCTTTGGCGGTGGTACTGCTATGGCGGAATCGGTACGACTCGTTGCCGGTTTCCACGATGTGGCAGTGGTGCGTCAGGCGGTCGAGCAGAGCCGTGGTCATCTTCGCATCGCCGAACACACTGGCCCACTCGGCGAAGTTTAGATTGGTCGTGATGATCACGCTGGTGTGCTCATAGAGTTTGGATAGCAGGTGGAACAGCAACGCGCCGCCGGCTTGCGAGAACGGCAGATAGCCCAGCTCGTCCAAAATGATCAAATCCATACGCATGAGACGTAAAGCCAACTGGCCTTGCTTGCCGGCCGCCTTCTCCAGCTCCAGGGTGTTGACCAGTTCAATGGTGGAGTAGAAGCGCACGCGTTTGCCGTGCTGTGCAATGGCAGCGACGCCCAGCGCGGTGGCCAGATGCGTTTTGCCGGTGCCGGTGCCGCCGATCATGACGACGTTGTGTGCCGCCTCGGTAAACTCCAATGTGGCGAGCCGATCGATCAAGGCATTGTCGAGCTTGGCTGCGGCAAAATCGAAGCTGGCCAGGTCACGGTGGATCGGGAAACGCGCTGCATGCATCTGATGGCGAATGGAACGCATCGCGCGATCGGTGTGCTCGGCACGCACCAGGTGTTCAATCAGCCAATGCGAAGAATCCAGCGTGGCGTTACGGCCGTTCTGGATCAGTTCGGCATAGGCATGCACCATGCCATGCAGCTTGAGGTCCTTGAGTTCAACGAGCAGATCCGGCTTAGACATGGGTCAACTCCTGTCCATGCAAGCGGTCATAGCGATGTGGATCGGCGATCGGCTCCTGGGTCAGCTTCAGCGTCGTTTCGACGCCGTCCACGCTCGGCGTTTGCCGCAGGCGTGCGAGCACGTTCAACACATGGTCGGCGCTGATGGCGCCGGACTCGATCACGAGTTCGACGGCAACCAGCACCGCGTCCAGGCCGAAGGTGGGGACGGCCGTCAGCACTTTGGCCATGACGCGATCGCCGCCGGCATGGCGCAACAGGGCACGCTTGAGGGTAAGCAAGGGGGCGGGCAACTCGGCGAATGGCGCTCCATTGCGCAAGGCGCCGGGCTTGCGCTCGATTAACGGGATGTAGTGCAGCCAGTTGTACACAAACTGATCGCGATCCAGGCAGCGCGCATGCTCGGCGACGATGTGTTGCTCGGCGCAGACCACGATGCGTTCGGGATATAAGTGCACACTGACCCGGTGGCCAGCCAGTTCACACGGCACCGAGTAGCGATTGCGCTTGACGGTGACAAGACAGGTGCTGGAGACGCGGGCGATGAGTTCCACATAACCGTCAAACCGGCTCGGCATCGGCATCAGGTGCGGTTGCTCGTGCTCGTGGGCTTCGGCGATCGTCATGCCCGGAAAATCCGGATGCGCCGAAGTGTGCCACGCCGCCGGGCAGCGCACTGCCAGCCATGCATTGAGTTCGGCGAACGAGGCGAAGCGCTCGGCGAGGGCGTCCTGCCAGATCCCGCGCCGGCTGTCCTGCACGTCTTTCTCGACGCGTCCCTTCTCCCAGCCGGCGGCGACGTTGCAGAAGTCCGCGTCGATGAGATAGTGCGAACACATCGCCGCGAACCGCGCATTGACGATACGTTCCTTGCCCTTGCCGACTTTGTCCACCGCCGTTTTCATGTTGTCGTAGATGCCGCGTCGAGCGACACCGCCCAGTCCGGCCAGGGCCTGCGTGTGGGCATCGAACAGCATCTCGTGTCCCTCGCCCGGATAGCCTGCCAGCCAGAAGGCCCGACTGGCGCACAGCTTCATGTGAGCCAGTCGTATCCTCCGGTACACTCCGCCGATCACGATCCCTTCCTCGCTCCAATCGAACTGGAATGCTTCGCCCCACTCGAACTGCAAGGGCACATACGCCGAGCGCGCCGTTACGGCGCCGGCCTGCGCAAGCCAGCGGCGGACGTGGACGGTCAGGCGTGAATAGCTGCCGCTATATCCCCGGGACTTCAGGTCTCGAAACAGAACCAACAGCGTGCGTCGATCGCGCTTGGGCCGGTGCGCGTCAACCTCCAGCGCCTGGCGCAGGTCGGCGATAAACGGATCGAGCTTGGTGGATCCTCGTTGGCGCGCATACTTGAGCTCAGCGCGCTCCGGTTCCTTCAGCCACTTCTTGATCGTGTTGCGTGAAAGACTGGTTAGGCGTGCGATCTCGTTGATCGGGGTCTTCTCCCGGAAATGCATCCGGCGTACCTTGGCGTACATACTCATGGTGATCACCTCGTTTTCCTGCTGGTTAAAAACTCAGCAGGATAGGTTGAGCACCCTGGTCAAATTTGAACGAAAAAAACTCCGGTTACCTGGTCAGTTTTATGCGCGCGCCAACAGCGTTGGTGGTACGCATGCAGACACCGCACGGCAAGGCGGGAGATGCCGCGTTCGCAGCAACTGAAAAGGTAATAGGTGCGGGTGTCGCCTCTCGCACCGCTCGGAAATCTGCGCAAAAATAGCGTCGTCTCGACTGGTCGATTTGCCACTTTTTACCGACAGTGGCAAATTAGCTGTGGGCGCCGGTTTGAATATCAGTAAATTTGGCCGGTTTGAAAATCGTGATGCAAACGCACGAATGCGGCGGCGTGAGACGGCGACGCCTCACTCCTCGATTTGTTCCTTCATGCGGTAGCTCTTGCCTTCGATGCGAACGGTTTCGGCGTGGTGCAGCAGGCGGTCGAGCAGCGCTGAAGTCAGGACGCTGTCGTTGTTGAAGATCGCGGGCCAGTTTTTATAGACACGATTTGTGGTGAGTGCTGTTGCGCCGCGTTCGTAGCGATGCGAGATGATCTGGAACAGACAGTCGGCGCCGAACTTGTCGATGGGAAGGTATCCGAGCTCATCGATACACAGCAGTTGCGGTTTGATGTAGCGGCGCAAGGCCTGCTTGATGCCGCCGCCACCTGCATGGGCCGATGCCAGGGTGTTGATGATGTCGATGGCGCCGGTGAACAGCACCGAGTAGCCGCGCAGGCACGCGGCATGACCGAGCGCGGTCATCAAATGCGATTTGCCCAGACCGGTGGTGGAGATGAGTACGGCATTGCCGCGCTTGGCGACGAAGTCCAGATGGAACAGGTTCTGGATCTGCAGGCGATTGATCTTGGTGGGCCAGTTCCAGTCGAACTGATCCAGGGTCTTGAGCACGGGGAAGCGCGCCAGCTTGATGCGTCGCTGCACGCTGCGGTCTTGGCGCAGCGCGGCTTCGCCACTGACGAGTTCACCCAGGTAGTGAAGATGCGACCAGTGTTTGTCGGCGGCGGTGTGCGCGAGTTCCTGATGGTGCTCGTGCATGAACGGCAATTTGAGTTCAGCCAGGTGCTGGCACAGGACATCGGTGTCGACAGTCTCACGGCGTGTGGCCATCATCGCGTTCCTCATAGATGGATAGATCCGGTTCCGGCAGATCCAGATCAAGCAGGTCCTGGCGCCGGGTGAGTTGCAAGGCGGCGGGCTCTGGGTTGATGCGACGGCGCGCAGCGAGAATGTTGGCGATGTACTCGGCACTGAAGGCGTTGAGCTCCAGGCCATCGTCGAGCGCACGGGCGACGGCTTCGTTGCCATGCAATTCGGCCAGGGCCAGGATCTGGCGCAGGTGCACGCGCGGATTGGCGCGCTTGGCCTGCAATCCGTCGTAGTAGGCCTGGGCGCGCGGCGACAGGGCGAGGAAGTTGAGCACGAGGCGTTGCTCGCGCGCACTGGCGCGCTGCGCGATCAGTTGGCGGGAATGATCCGGATCCTCGATGATCTGGCGCCGATCCATGCAGCGCCGATGACGGGCAATCAGCTGGTCGCGGTAGTACAGGCACACGCGATCCGGATACGCCTTGAGGATCAGCATCTGGCCGGCATAGCGGGCTGGCACTGAGTAGTGATTGGTATCGAGCGCGGCGCGGAACTGCGATGAAGCGCGGACGCTGAGCACGCGGGCCAGGTCGAAGCCCACGGGATTGAGCGGACGCAGCTTGTCCTTTTCTTCGGCGAAGCGATCGATCGGACGTTGATGGGTTTGGCTGTGCACGCGCACGTTGGCCACACTGTCCACCCACAGGGTCGCTGCCGGCTGGAGTGCATCGAACGACGGCAGTTCCAGGCCGGCCAGGAGATTTTTCTTGATGTAGCCAACGGCATTCTCGACCCGGCCTTTTTCGTTGCCCCGGGCCACGTTGCACGCGCTGATGTCGAAGCCCCAGTGACGGGCGAAGTCCAAGTATTTTGGATTGAACACCGGGGCGACGCCGGCCACACGTTGCAGCACCGCCGAGCGTAAGTTGTCGACCATCACGCGAGCGGGCACAGCGCCGAACGCGTGGAACGCGTTCTCGTGACATCCCAGGAAGAACTCCATCGTCTGCGAGACGGTGAACTCCAGGTACATGCGCCGGCTGTAGCACAGCACCATCACGAAGAAGCTCAGGCGCCGGCGCGTGTTGCCCACGGCAATGGTGCCGAACTCGCCCCAGTCGACCTGGGCGCACTCGCCCGGCGCGAAGTCGAGCGTCAGGAATGCTTCGTGGCGGCGCGGACGGATGCGCTGCACGTAATCCTTGACGATGCTCACGCCGCCGCTGAAGCCCGACTCGCGCAAGCGCTGAAAGATCTGCTGCGCGCTGTACGGATGTACATCCAGCCAGCGAACGATC
>JANXVS010000342.1 GCA_025351555.1 Pseudomonadota bacterium
GCAGCCCGCGCCGGCAATGGCGGTATGTGTATCCATCATTTTAGGTATATGGCATGACCCTCCGAATCCTTGCATTGTTCGCAGTTCTGGTCGTTGCCGCTGGCTGTACCTATGAGCCAAATCCAGCTGCGGCAATCGTGGCTACCCAGTCGGCTGGCGGGACCCTCGCGACGGAATCAAATCATCCGACTACGGCGGGCCCGACTGCGGCTCCTCCCGCTGGCGACAAATCCGGTCCGGTCGTGGACTCGCGAGAACAGTGCAGCAAACTCGGCGGCACGTGGCGCCGAGCCGGGTTGATGCAACTGGAAGTGTGCGATGTTCCGACCAGGGATGCGGGAAAAACCTGTCGTGACAGCTCGGAATGCGAGAGCCTGTGTGTCGCCCAGGATGGCGCCAATGCGAGCCAGGCAAGTACCGGCCAGTGCTACAAGTCTTTCCTTACGGTCGGCAAGTGCCTCTCGATCGTCGCCAACGGGCGGATCTCCACCGCTCAATGCAGTGACTAGGCTGAGGTTCCTGCGCTTTCCTCGTTATTAAACACGACGACATATATAATGCAGCATGATGGTATCATGGCTTCGTTCCTTTCTCCGGGAGAAAGACGATGCGCAAGCTGCAGATCGAGGATGCTGAGGTGATGCGAATAGCAATCCAGCAGGAGATTGAGCGTAGCGAGGAGTCGCGCTACGACCACCGGCTACACGGATTGCTGCTGGTGACGGCGGGACATTCCTGCCGAGAGGTCGCCGCACTGTTTGGCGAGAACGGCACGACGGTGCAGCGCTGGGTGAATCGGTTTGAGGCAGGCGGTTTGGACGCCCTGCGCGAAGGCGAGCGTGCGGGACGACCACGGACGCTGGATGCGAAGGATTGGCGCAAGCTGCAAGCGGACTTGCGAAAGACCCCTCGTGACTTCGACTTGGCTGCCACCCTCTGGGACGGTCCGGTGTTATCGGAACATTTGCGGCGCCGGTACGCAGTGAACCTGGGGGTACGGCAGTGCCAGCGACTGTTTCGAGAACTGGGCTTTCGGCTTCGCAAGCCCCGCCCCCAAGTTGCTCAATCGGATCCGCTGAGAGTCGCGGCAGTAAAAAAAACTCTGGCGTCTGGCTCGCCGTCCCGACGTCGAACTGTGGAGTCTGGATGAATGTCACTTCCAGCAACACGGTTCGCGCTGTCGCATGTGGGTACCGCCGGAAATCAAGGACCCTATCTTGCAGCATGCGCCGACCCGAAAGTCGGTGGCCTGCTTTGGGGCCGTCAGTTTGGATACCGGGCAGTTCGTGCGGATGATGTGCCCTATCTTCAACGCCGCCACATTTCTGATTTTCCTTCGGCGGTTGCTGCGCCAACAAACGCCCGGGCGCCGCATGATCGTCGTGCTCGACAACGCTCGCTATCATCACGCAAGACTCCTGGCCGACTTTCTTCATCGCCACACTCGACAGTTGCGCCTGCTGTTCCTGCCGCCCTACAGCCCACAACTGGCTCCGATCGAACGGGTGTGGAAGCTGACCAGGCGCCTGGCTACTCACAACCGCTACTTCGCCACCCTCGCCGAAGTCCTTAAGGCCGTCAGCGCTTGCTTCGATCGCTGGCGCAAGCCCAACAAGGTGCTGCATCGCTTATGCTGCATTATTTAAGACGCTGTGTTTAGAAACAGTTGACCAACCTTAGTCCTTTGCCGTTTGCAGGGCCGGTGCACGCATGCGCCTGAACAAGCACATCGCTGAAACCGGTTTCTGCTCGCGGCGCGAGGCCGACCGATTGATCGCCGAGAAGCGTGTCGTCATCAATGGCAAACCCGGCGGTATCGGCAGCCAGGTGGAAGATGGCGACGAAGTGTTGATCGACGGTCAGCCGCTGCGTGAGCGCCGCGACGCAGCGCCAGGACGCCGGCATGTCTACATCGCGTTGTACAAACCCGTTGGCATCACCTGCACGACCGAGCATGACGTCAAAGGCAATATCGTTGATTTCATCGACCATCGCGAGCGCATCTTTCCGATCGGGCGGCTGGACAAGGATTCCGAAGGCCTGATTCTTCTCACCAGCAACGGCGATATCGTCAACGAAATCCTGCGCTCGGAGAATGCGCATGAAAAGGAATACCTGGTTGGCGTGACCAAGGCGGTGACACCGGAATTTCTCAGCGGCATGGCGCGTGGCGTGCACGTGCACGGTCAATTGACCAAACCTTGCAAGACTGCACGCATCGCCAAATTCGGATTCCGCATCGTGCTCACGCAAGGCCTGAACCGGCAGATCCGCCTGATGGCCGAAGCCTTCGGTTACCGCGTCAACCAGTTGCGCCGCACCCGTATCGTGAACATCAAACTCGGCGCGCTGAAGGTGGGGCAGTGGCGCAATCTGACCGAACTGGAATTGCGCGGGCTGCTGCCGAAGCGGACGCAGTGGTGAGGGCGAATGAAAAAAGGGGAAAGGGACTTGGAACGTACTTTCCGCGCTCGCTGGCCGGTGAGCAAAGGTCAACTCTGACACAAGGTTTGATTGGTTTTCGTGCGTCACGAATCAGAGTACAGTCGACTGGACCGCGTGCGAGACCGATCTCCGGACTTTCGTGAAGGTGGAAAAATGAATAAGCGCTCCGTACCGGCTCTGTTGATCGCTGCGACAGTCGCATCGAATGCTTTTTGTGCTACCGGCAATCTGGTCATTTTCGATGACACGGACGAGAATGGTTTCGACCATCCCGGTGCGATTTGCACCGGCCAGATAATTTTTGGAGAAACCGCAGTGGTCCACAGCGGAAGCGCGGCTGTTGGAGTTTCGAAGAACATTGACAATAACGGTATGGGATGGGTTGCCCCGACAGCTTATTCCGCTTCGTCGGACTACGACGGAATCAGCTTTTGGGTGAATGCCGGCAGCAATCAGACCACGCTGACGTCTCTGGCCGTTTTTGATGCACTAAACGATCCGCATTTCCTGCACCTTGAGGATATGTATGGTGCGCCGCTTCCCGTAAATACGTGGATCCAGTTTCAGATCCCGTTTTCATCGCCGTTCTTTGCTGCCAACTCGTCAACGCCTCCTGCGACTGTCCAAACGATCTGCCTTATTAACCACAGCGGTGGCGGGCCGTCGGAGTTCTTCTATCTCGACGACGTCGCACTAACGGGCGCAGATATTTTCAAGAACGGGTTCGATAACTAGTGCTTGACCGAAAACCCCTGTACTCCATCAACGGCGCTGGTTTCCGCAGTCTTTGACGAAGCGAAGATGCGGGTGAATGGATCGTGTTTTCACCTGCGGGCGGGGAATGGTGGGGTGTTACGGCCATGTTGGCGGCGATCTTCGCACCAATGGTGCGCATTCCAGCCTGATCTTCCGGTCATTTTATTTAGTATATTTTATACTAAAGTATACACATATCTTCGCTAATGAGGTATCATCGGTATACCGTAGTCGGGTAGGAGCCAGACCATGCGTGTCGTGCAAAACCCGCAGCGGCAAATCGGCGAAATCGATATCGCCAAGATCGAGTTTGATCTGAAATCGCGCGACGACATTCCGAAGATTTTACGGGGACTTCAGCACGTGTACATGGATGTGGCGCTGCGGACACAGATCTTTGAGTTGCTGGAAGCTGAGATCGCGCCGAAGGTCAGCAAGCGCAATGGCCGGCCCGGCATGGAGCTGTGGAAGATATTCGTGTGCGGGGTGGTGAGGCTGGATTTGAATGAGGACTACGACCGCCTGCATGAACTGGTGAACAAGCACATCGACATGCGCCAGATGCTCGGACACGGCGCATTTGCTGATGTGTACTACCATCACCAGACGCTGATCGACAATGTCAGCCTGTTCACGCCGGAACTGTTGGACAAGGTCAACCAGTTGATCGTCAAATCCGGGCATATTCTGCTCAAAAAAAAAGGAAGCGAAGCGCTGCGTGGGCGGTGCGATTCCTTTGTGGTTGAAACCCGTGTGCATTACCCGACCGACATCAACCTGTTGTATGACGCAATGCGCAAGGTCATTACGCTCACGGCGCAGTGGTGCGATCGCCAGGGGGTCAGCCACTGGCGGCAGGGTGCCTACAATGTCCGGCACATCAAACGTCTCATGCGCATGGCGCAGAACCGCAAACGCAGCCGAGCGATGTCAGAACCGCAGCGGGCGAGGAACGCCCAGCGCATGGTCAAGGCGCATGAGGAGTACCTGGCGGTCGCCGAGCGCTATCTGAACCAGGCAGGACAGACGCTGGCGCTGTTCTCCCGGCGTGGCTTGAGCGGCGAGCTCGATGTTCTGGCGAAGGTCCAGATCGAGGGTTTCATGCAGCACGCGAGCCGCCAAATCGACCAAATCCGGCGCCGGGTCGTTCAGGGTGAGGTTATTGCGCATGAGGAGAAAGTATTCTCTGTGTTCGAGCCGCACACCGAATGGATCAGTAAAGGCAAAGCCGGCGTTCCGGTGGAACTGGGGGTCAAGGTCTGCATCCTGGAAGACCAGCACCAATTCATCTTGCATCATCAGGTGATGCAGAAGCAGACCGACGATCAGGTCGCAGTATCGATGGTGAAGGAGGCGCAAGCGCGGTTTCCGCGATTGCAGGCCTGCAGTTTCGACAAGGGGTTCCATTCACCGGAGAACCAGATCGCGTTGTCAGAGCAATTAGTGCTGTTGGCACTGCCCAGAAAAGGCAAGCTGTCACAGCCAGCGCAGGCAGTGGAGCAAGCCGACGCGTTCGTCAAGGCCAGACGCGCGCACTCGGCGGTCGAGTCAGCAATCAACGCGCTGGAAGTGCACGGGCTCGACCGCTGCCTGGATCATGGCAGCGACGGATTCAAGCGCTATGTTGCCTGGGCCATCGTGGCGCGAAACATTCATCGCATCGGCGCCATTGTGTGGCAGCGAGAGCAAAAGCGGAATCGCACAAGCCGGCAATATATCGATCCCGGCCCGCTCTACCAACGCGCGGCCTAGCAACACAAAACGTTTTCGTGGAATGGCCTGATTTCAATCATCAGCAAATTCGTTTGGCCAAAAATGGACGGAATTCGCGCTTTACTCTCAAACCGCGTTGGATTTGTATAATTCTGGAACATCACGCCACAATTGCCGAACGTAACCTTCAGAATTGAGGCTATGCTTTTCTTAAAAACAGGGGTTTTCTGACGAGCACTA
>JANXVS010000345.1 GCA_025351555.1 Pseudomonadota bacterium
CGTTCCTGTCCGGACTGTGGATGCCGCTGTCCATGCTGCCCGCATTCATCAGCCAGATCGCGCCGGTGTGGCCGGCCTATCATCTGGCGCAGCTTGCGCTGGGTGTGATCGGCCAGACAACCACGGGTAGCGTTGCCGGGCATGTTGCTGCTCTGGCCGGGTTCACTGCAGTGTGTTTCGCGATCGCCCGCCGCTGGCTGGCGCGGGCAGTATAGGATGCTGTATCCGGATCTTGTTCAAAGCAGGCCAGGAGATCGCATGATGTATATCCCCGAAGGCTTCACTACCGTCACCCCCTATTTCTTCGTGCACGATGCCGAACGCTTCGTCGAATTCCTCAAATCCGCCTTTGCCGGCGCGGAAATCGGTCGCAGTCTGCGCGACGATGGCAAGATCGCAAACGCGCAGGTGCGCATTGGCACATCGACCCTGATGATCAGCGAAGCCAGCACCCGCTACCAACCGATGCCGGCTTCGTATTACCTGTATGTCGAAGATGCCGACGCATCCATGCAGATGGCTTTGCGCAGCGGCGCCACGCTGGAGATGCAGGTCGACGACATGCCTTATGGCGATCGTCAGGGCGGGGTCGTGGATCCGGTCGGGAATATCTGGTGGATATCCCAACGCATCGAGAAGGACGCGTACTTCTGATCGTGAAAAGTATACAAGTTCAAGATCATGCGCTACGACTGCCGCCGTTTCCTCGCCTGAGCGATAATGCCGCTTATGCTCGATAACCTGTTCCGTGTGGCGCCTGATTCGATCGCCCGCCAGAAAAACCAAGGCGGCAAGGCGTATTACGCCGTCATGCTGAACCTGATCTGGTCGCTGTGGTTTTTCGGCGATTTGATGTACGGCGGAGCGCCCGACGACGGCTGGATTGCG
Organism: Pseudomonadota bacterium; assembly: GCA_025351555.1. Classification (GTDB taxonomy): domain Bacteria; phylum Pseudomonadota; class Gammaproteobacteria; order Xanthomonadales; family Rhodanobacteraceae; genus Rudaea. The sequence goes on from JANXVS010000345.1 coordinate 889, forward strand.
GCCACGGTCATCGGATTCCCCGCAATGATCGTGTTGTGGGTGCTGGCTATGACGCGTCCGGCACGGCAAATGGTTTACTACGGCCTTGTGGTTGCCGCGCTCGCCTTCGTCGTCCTGCGCTGGAATCACAGCGGAGGAACCTGCTGCACGATCTATGCGTGCGCCTTGCTCGCCTTTGCCGGCTCGGTGCGCTTCAGTTTGAGCTTGATGGCTGCGGTAGCCGCCATCTATGTCATTGAAGCCATGGCGCTGGGCTGGCCCTGGGGGCTGATCGTTGGCATGCTTTCCATGCTGATGGCCGTGGGTGGCGGCAATCTGGCGCGTCGTGTGAATGAGAAAAAAGATGCCGAAATTCGCCTCAGCCATGACGAAGTGCGCCGCCTGGCCGCGCTGGCCGAGCGCGAACGCATCGGCCGCGACCTGCACGATCTGCTCGGGCATACCTTGTCGCTGATCACGATCAAGTCAGAACTTGCGAACAAGCTGTTCGATCGCGATGTGGGGGCGGCCAAGCGCGAGATGGCCGATGTCGAACGCGTCGCGCGCGATGCGTTGGCGCAGGTGCGGCACGCGGTCACCGGCATACGTGCGGCGGGATTCGCCGCCGAGCTTGCCTCCGCAAAGTTGCTGCTGGAATCCAATGGCGTGCGCATGGAATACGCACTCGCCGATGTCTCATTGCCGCTGGAAATCGAAACGGCATTGGCGCTGACCGTGCGCGAGGCGGTGACGAACATCCAGCGCCATGCGCGCGCAACCAGCGCACGTGTGACGCTGGAAACGCATGACAAGCGTTTGCTGCTGCGCATCGAGGACGACGGCCGGGGTGGCGCGATCGTGCCCGGCAATGGCCTGACTGGCATGCGCGAACGTCTCGCCAGTATCGGCGCCGAGCTACGCGTCGAATCCGAACGTGGTCGCGGCACGGCTTTGATCGCAAGCTTGCCGGTGCCCGCCATGACAGCAGAACCGGCTGCGCAAGCGCAGTTGCGAGAGGCATGATGATCCGCGTCCTGCTTGCCGAAGATCAGGCGATGGTGCGCGGCGCGCTTTCGGCCCTGCTCAAGCTCGAATCCGACCTCGACGTGATCGGCACCGCGGCTGATGGTGAAGAGGCGTGGACATTGATCCAGCACAGCATTGCCAATAACAGCGGTCCCGACGTTGTCGTCACCGATATCGAAATGCCACGTCTGACCGGGCTGGAACTGGCGCAGCGCATCCGCGACAACAAGCTGCAATGCAAGGTGATCATACTCACGACGTTCGCGCGCCCGGGATTTCTGCGTCGCGCGCTCGACGCTGGCGTCAGCGGCTATCTGCTCAAAGATGCGCCAGCCGAACAACTCGCTGAAGCGCTGCGCAAGGTGCATCGTGGCGGACGCGCGATCGATCCGCAACTCGCGCTCGAAGCCTGGTCCGGCGACGATCCGCTCAACGACCGCGAGCGCCAGGTGCTGCGTCTGGCCGGTGAGGGACTTTCCGCGAGTGATATCGCCGAGCAACTGCATTTGTCGCAAGGCACGGTGCGCAACTATTTGTCCGAAGCGATTGGCAAGCTCGGTGTTGGCAACCGCATCGAGGCGTATCGGCTGTCGCGGCAGAAAGGCTGGTTGTGACGCGCGCGCTTTAGCGATGCAGCGTGCTCGGCACCGGCCAGATCGCGATGCCGCCGCGGCCGGGGTCGGTGGTGGCGTTGCTCAATGCGGTCAATAGCGCGCCGGTATAGGCAAGACCGCCGCTTACCGTATACGCCTGTACCGAGTAGTCGTACTCGTAGTTGGCACGCACATCGCCGCGGCGATCGAATGCAATGCCGCCGACGTACCCGGTCGGGTGGGCGGCGCCAATGTCGCCACTGCCGAGCGCCGGGGCGAAGTCGATGTGGTAAACCGGCGTTGGGCTGCCGCTGGCATTGAGCTGTGTGTCGGCGTAGGCGGATATCGTGGGTTCGAAGTTGTTGCCCACCCAGAGGCTGCCATATTCGTCGAATGCCACGCCCTCCGAACTGATCATGGCATGGCGAGCTCCGACTGCAGCGTCAGTGAGAGTCACGTCGATGTTGCCGGTGTTCAGATTGTTCATGCGCACAGCGGACGAGTTGCCGTTGTTGCAGATCCATAACCGGCCTTGCGCGTCGAAGGCGAGTCCGGCGGGAGTGCTCAGAGACGCGCTATTGAATTGTGTCGGCGCATTGGCGATTTGGTTATTCAGATCGAATGTCGCAAACTTGATAATTCCACCATCGGAAGCGACATAGGCGTAGTCGCCGAAGAATGCCATGTCGTAAAGCCCACCGAAGCCTGCGGCGCTGTGGGAGACACTCGCCGCGACCGGATTCGCGCCGGTGAGGATGGACTGCAAGCTATAGCGCAGCATTTGGGAATTGCCATCATCGACCACCCACAGATTGCCGTCGGGCGCGAACGAAAGCGAATTGGGCTTGATGCTCGCGGCGAGAGTGGCGGTGCGGACATACGAGAAATCGGTGGTGTTCGTGTTGCGCTGATAGACATTTATGCTGTTGCTCGTGTACTGCGGCACGAGCATATATTCCGGCTCGAAGCTGTCGCCAAAGATGTAGTTGGCGGATGGCGCGGAGCTCGGGGCAACAAGCGAGACATCGTCGATGTACAGTGTTGGTTGCACAGTGCAGTCATCGTTCGCCAGATCGATGCGATCGAAGTTGCTGCCATTGGCGTTGAACGCCAGGCTCCCAAGCGGCACAGTGACTTGTGCCCACGCGTTGGCGGGAATCGTGCCGCCGGCGATGTAGGGATTGATCTGCACGGGATTTAGGATGCCGGTGCCGCCGTTGATCTGGAGGTACAGGTACAGTGACTGTCCTCCGGCTGCGCCGCCGTGGACGAAAAACCGCAAGGTGTAGTTTGCGGCGGCGTACGCGCCGCCCGCATGGTAGAACGAGATGGCATTGCAGCCCGCAGTGCCAGTCAAGGCAATCGAGGGCGGGCCGTTGTGGAACGGAGTGGCATTATTGAAATCGTATCCCCCGCCGTACGAGGAATTGCCGTCGAATCCGCTCAGGAATCCGTCGGTATAGACCGGTACATCCTGTGCAGCGGCGGTCGCCGCGAACAGCAATCCGATCCCAATACCAACGACGAGCTTCAACATTGACGTTTCCCTGAGTCCGCGCGTTGTCGCGAGTTCATTCTGGCACAATACAGCATACTGCCACCGCGCGTTACCACCGGCCGGCCTGCGGAACTTCCGCGTCCGCGCAAGCCGCAATCTCTAGCTATTCCGCATGGGCGGTCCGCGATTACAACCTGCCGCCCGTGAAAAAATCCGACTTCCACTACGAACTGCCCACCGAACTGATCGCGCAGACACCGTTGCCGGAGCGTTCGGCGAGCCGTCTGCTCGTCGTCGATGTGCCGGCGCAGTGCTTCGCCGATCGCCACTTCACCGACTTGACCGATTACCTGCGCCCCGACGATCTACTGGTGTTCAACGACACCCGCGTGTTGCCGGCGCGCTTGTACGGGCGCAAGGAAACCGGTGGCGCCGTTGAAATCCTGATCGAGCGCGTCAC
>JANXVS010000356.1 GCA_025351555.1 Pseudomonadota bacterium
ACCCGCCGTTGACGCGGAAGAACTGCTGGATGGTCATCTTCAGTTCGCCAAATGTGGGCTTCTCGTTCTGCGACATTTGATCAAGATCGACCAGGTTCTGCACTGTGCCTTTGCCGTAGGTCGGTTCACCGACGATCAGGCCGCGGCCGTAATCCTGGATTGCGGCGGCAAAAATTTCCGAGGCCGATGCCGAATTGCGATTGACCAGCACTTCAAGTGGGCCATCCCAGGTCATGTCGGTATGCGTGTTGCGGCCCTCCTCGATGCGGCCATTGGCATTGCGCACCTGCACCACAGCACCCTTGCCGGTGAACAGGCCGGTCAGGTCGATCGCTTCGGACAATGAGCCGCCGCCATTGTTGCGCAGATCGACAAGCACGCCGTCCACATTTTGCTTTTTCAACCCGACCAGCAGTTTGGCCACGTCGTGGGTGGCGCTCTTGTAGTCCTTGTCGCCGCGTCGGCGCGCTTCGAAATCCTCATAAAACGTCGGCAATGAAATCACGCCGATGCGATGATTGACGTCGCCGTTCTTGACCTCGATCACCGAGCTTTTCGCTGCCTGCTCCTCGATGGCGACCTTCTTGCGCACCAGCGCAATCTGCTGATGCTTGCCGTCGGGGCCGGCGTCGCCCGGCAACACTTCCAGGCGCACCGTGGTGTCCTTCGCGCCGCGGATCAGATCGACCACGTCGTCCAGGCGCCAGCCGATGACGTCGGTCAACGCGCCGGATTCGCCCTGGCCGACGCCGACGATGCGGTCGCCAACCTTGAACTTGCCCGATAGCGACGCCGGGCCGCCCGGGACGATCTCGCGGATCGCGGTGTAGTCATCGTCGCGCTGCAGCACTGCGCCGATGCCTTCGAGCGAAAGCTTCATCGCGATGTCGAAATTTTCACTGGCGCGCGGGCCGAGGTAATTCGTGTGCGGCTCGATCGCCATCGCGTACGCGTTCATGAAAGTCTGGAATACATCTTCGGACTTCAGCTGGTGCATGCGATCCAGATAGTTCGCGTAGCGCTTGTCCAGAGTGTCGCGGATCTTTGCGTCATCCTTGCCGGCGATCTTCATGCGCAGCCAGTCGTTCTTCACGCGCTTGCGCCAGATGTCATTGATCTCGGCCAGACTTTGCGGCCATGGCGCCTTCTCGCGCTCGTAGCGATAGCTCTCGTCCTTGCTGAAATCGAAACCCTGCTTGAGCAATTCGCGCGCGTAAGCGGTGCGCTCGCCGACGCGTTGTTCATACAGATTGAAGATGGCGTACGGTACCGATAGATCCTGGTTGTAGATCGCGTCGCCAAGTTTGTCGCGCTGCGGTGCGAACGAGTTGATGTCGGCCTGGATTAAGAACAGCCGGTCGATATCCAGCGCATTCAGATAGCGATCAAATATCTGCGCGGACATCTTCGCGTCCAGCGGCTCGGCCTTGTAATGGAAGCGCGTGAGGAAGCGCGTCGCCAGCAGCGCAGCCTGGGTTTGATCAGCCGTCGGTTTGAGCAGCACGTTGGCGGCTTCGGGCGCGGGCTTGGCCACGACGGCGCCCGCGAACATCAGCGCGATCAGGCCGGCATATCTACACATCGAATTTTTCCACATTTGCATTTTGCTCACTGTAGATTTGCTTTTGCAATCGTCCCTGATTGCGAGGGTCACAAAGCAGCCATCCTGGCCGCACTTTTCAATTACGCCACTTCCACATAACCGGCCGCATGCGCCATCTGGTCGGCGTGATACGACGAACGCACCAGCGGCCCGGACGCGACGTGCTCGAAGCCCAGTCGCGTTCCATAGTCCGCCAGAGCATCGAATTCTTCCGGTGTCCAGTAGCGCAGCACCGGATGATGATGCGCCGTCGGCTGCAGGTATTGGCCGATCGTCACCATATCGACATCATGTGAGCGCAGATCGTTCAACGCGCCATGCACCTGATCCAGGGTTTCGCCCAGGCCGAGCATGATCCCTGACTTGGTTGGAATCGACGGATGCTGGGCCTTGAACTGTTGCAATAATTTCAACGACCAGTCGTAGTCGGCGCCCGGGCGCACGTTCGGGTAGAGCTCACGCACGGTTTCCAAGTTGTGGTTGAACACATCCGGCGGCGCCTGGCTAAGCACTTCCAGCGCGCGCTCCATGCGGCCCTTGCCGCGGAAATCCGGGGTCAGGATTTCGAGCTTGATGCCGGGACTGGCGGCGCGAACCTCGCGAATGCAGTCGGCAAAATGACTGGCGCCGCCGTCGCGCAAGTCATCGCGATCGACCGAGGTGATGACCACGTAGCGCAGGCCCATGTCGGCGATGGTTTCGGCCAAGTGACGGGGTTCGTCGGCATCCGGCGGTTTCGGCCGGCCGTGGGCGACATCGCAGAACGAACAGCGCCGCGTGCAGACTTCGCCCAGGATCATGAAGGTGGCCGTACCCTTGCCGAAGCATTCGTGGATGTTCGGGCACGAGGCTTCTTCGCACACCGTCACCAGGCGGTTCGCGCGCAATTTCGATTTGAGCCTAGCTACGGCGTTGCCCGGCGGGATGCGCACGCGAATCCAGCTCGGCTTGCGCAGCATCGGCACGGCGGCATCGAAGCCCGCGCGATTGCGTGCGATCTTGTCTTCGCCGAGTTGCTTCGCACCCTCGACGACGACGGCGATGGGAATGGTCTTGTCTACGGAAACATTCATGTCGGTACGCTAGTGCGGTTCGCGGTCTCGGCGCCAGCGCCAAAAGTAAGACGTGCGGCGGCAGGTTCTGCTTTCAAGCCAAGCTGATGCGCCAGTTGCGAAA
>JANXVS010000360.1 GCA_025351555.1 Pseudomonadota bacterium
CGCACAAGACCCGTAACAATGGGCATTGGCAATCGCTGTTGCCGGGCGTGATGAAGTAGTCTGCAATCTTCGCGCTTACGGGGATCAAATCAAATTGTTGCGGCGTCGTTTAGCTTGGTTTCGGCCGCTTCAAGCGGTCGATGAGGTCAAAAAGTCGCCGGTCGTCGGGTGGCAACGCACCTGCTCTTGATAGCGTCTCGGTTCCAAGCGTAGGCGCTGTTACCGACGTGAATTCGTCAACGATCGCACGGTAATTTTCCTGCAATTCTTGATCACGAGGGTTAAGGTTAGCCACAAATAGAAGACCCGCAGGGTGTGCATCTAATGGGAGCAACAACAGGTCAGGTCTATATTTGCGTAGGCAGGGCAGAATCTTCCAGACGTCTCCTGTCCATACGCCGGACTGTCGTTCACGCTCGGCTTGCAAGGGATGGTTCGGAAAGATGTCGTCGAACGCAATAATGCTGTTCGCCGTGGCACACCGCTCGACATTCATGAAATCGCGTAGCGCGAATTCAAATAAATGCATGTCATCGATAAAGGCAAAGTCTGCTGGTTCACCCAGTATTGCCAATGGGTCGCCAGCGAAGAATTGATCGCTGGTCATGGACATAACACGAACGTGATCGGCAAGCGCGGCCCGCAGATCAGGTGCGGGATCGACGCCCACTACGACGCGGGAACGATTTGCCAACGCCAGACTGACGCCATGGCGGTCACCAATTTCCAGATAGACATCGGGTTGGAAACAACCGTGCACTGCCGCAAGCGTATCCAGATAGGACTGCGAACCTTGCACCACCTCTGCTTCCGGAGGCGCCGAGAATTTAGTTGTTGGGGCCGGCAGGGGGGTGGTCCTGAAGTGCTCGCGCGTCAAGATCGCACCGGCGCAATCTTCAGCGCCCGACTGAATTCCGCAATCCACGCCTGCCGAAACGCGGCGTAGGAATAGTACGCCGCGGTTTCGCGGCCGTGATTCGCCATCTCTGCACTGCGTGCGGGATCATTCACCGCTGCGATCAGCAGCTCAGCGACGTGTTCGATCTCGGGATACGGCGCGACTGCGCAATTTTCGTTTGGCCGCATATACTGCCGACCACCAAAACCGTCGTAGCCAATCACCGTAGTGCCCATTGCCATCGCCTCGAGCGGCACCAGGCCGAAGCCTTCGGCGGCCGACAAGGTGAGGAAATAGCGCGCAGCACCGATCCGCGATAGCAGCTCGGGTTGCGGAATGCCGCTGGCGGGGATCGGTTCAGCCAAAATGATATACGGCGCGCGCGCCGCCAAGATCTCGCGCAGACGCTGCCAGGACAGATCCCAGATTTCCGGCATGCCCTTGGCATACGGCAACACCACGGTCCCTGGACGTTGCTCCCAATCTAGCGCATCGGGCAGCCGGTCGAGATTGATGAAAGGCGGAATGACGCGCACATCGAGGTCGTAAACCGTGTGCAGGAACTGTCCGACAAAATCACTGACCGCGACGTAGTGGTCGAACTTGCGGTCGAGCAAAGCGAAGGTCTTGAAGTCCTGGACGTAACTGATCTTGAAACCGGGCAGGCGCCAGCCGAATTGGCAGACGGAAAAACTCGGGTTGACAATCATGATGTCGTCGTCACCGATTTCATGCTCCATCTGCTCGCGTGACACCAGCGGCATCGCCAAGTCGTAGGCATGGATGCCATGATTGGCGGTTTCGTCGCCGACCCCAACGGCGATGGCGGGAATGCCAAAGTCGCGTTCGAGAATTCGACCGAGATGGTAGGCCATCAGCGTGCCGCCATTCGGCAGGTAGGCACCGATGACGAAGACGCGGCGGAATTGTCTGTCTGACATGGGGATGTCTGGTCCGTGCGACTTATGGCGCGATGCTGGTCGCGCGTTTGACAGTATCGACGTGCTCTGGCGACTTCGGCAGCAATGAATCGAAATCCAGTCGTGCGATGACTTCACGCGGATCGAGCGGAAGTTTCGCAGACGCCGGGCCGGCTTTGACCGGCTTGACGGGAGTCGGTGACGCTCGCGGTCCCGCGATCACCTTGCCGTTCGCTGCCGGAATCGCCGGCTTCGGCGGCTCCAGCAGACTCAGGCCGCCGGTCGCCGTGCTGCCGTTGCGCGAGTCGGCAGCATACACACTCACCGTCACCGCCTTGTCTACCGGCGTCAAGGCAAATTGACGGTCGCGCGCCTGGTAATGCCGCGACACGAGGATTTTGCCGTCGGCATCGACCCAATCCACATCCACATCGCCGCCGAAGTCGGAACCGGGCAGGCGCACGAGCACCTGCGGATTCCAGCGATCCGCGTTGCGCATCATGTCCACCTTGCCCTGCGGGCGCGCCAGTACGAGCGCGGGGTCGCCGAGCAGGTTATACATTTCCACAAAATCCCGATCCGCAATTTTCGCCTTGGCCGCCACGATCGCATCGCCGATCGCATTGCCCGGCTTCAGCAGTTCCTCGATCAAGTTTTTTGAATGCTCAGGATTCGGCGAATTCTTCCACGACGCCGCGAACACCGCGACCGCGCCCTTGTCCGCTTCGCGCAGGAACCGCTCGCCAATCGAATCGTCTGTTGGGTTATCAAACGGTGCGGAGAAACAGGTCATCGCCAGCACCATCGGGTAGCGACCGGCATTATTCAACTTGCTAACGTCGTCCAGGGAGAACAGATCACCCATTGCGCCGACCCGCCAGATATAGGAGCCCCCATGGCCGAGGAAGTGCACCAACAAATTA
>JANXVS010000391.1 GCA_025351555.1 Pseudomonadota bacterium
TGCCGCCGCCCGTCGACATGCCGGTCGAGGCGATAATCGGTTTGCCTGTACGCGCCGCCGACGCCATCAGAACGCCGATCTTTGCGAACGCACGCCGCGCCTCGTTGCCGGTTTTTTCGATCGCTTGCTTCATGTATTTCAGATAGGCGCTGCCGTGACGGGCCTCGTCATGCGAGATCGTGTTGTAGATCGCCTTGATCACCGGCTCGGTATGCCATTGTGACGCGCGCTTGTACCAGCGCGTCAGGCGCAACTCGCCGCAGAAATGCAGCATCAGCGTTTCCAGCGGCGGCGCCGGATCGAACGGAAAACGCACCGCGTGCAACTCAGCTTCGGTCGGCATCAGATCCGGGCGGAAGCGGCGCAGATATTCGATCAGCACCAGCGAATGCTTCTGTTCTTCGTAGAACCAGATCGACATGAACGCGGAAAAATCCGAGTCGTGCTGGTTGTCACGCAGGAACATCTCGGTCGCCGGCAGTGCCGACCACTCGGTGATCGCATTCATCTTGATCGACTGCGCCTGTTCTTCGCTCAACCGATTCGCATCGAAGCTCGCCCACGGGATATCGGTCTGCATATTCCAGCGGGCTTGTTCGAGTTCCTTGAAGAGCTTGGGGTACAGCATGGGAATTCTCCGCCTCTGATATCGTCGTTGCCGCTTGAGCCGCGGGTCGTGCGTCAATGCCGAATATGGAGGAGCCGCTCTTGGTGAGGTATCGAACCATGAACGGTGACGCACGAAGCCGCTTACCCTCATACCTCAGGGCGAACGGTGCATAGTTCAAGCTGAGCCATTACCGCATCGAGACAGAATAGGTTATTTTGACCATTGCGGATACGAAATGGCGGTTATTCGATAGCTGCTCTCTATTGATATGATAATCATAATCAATTTTCAACTGCGTTAAGCGGACGTTAGAATATGCATGTGAGCCGCATCTTCGAGACGGCCGGTATCCAGGACGAACTCGATACTTACAACCCGCTGATTCCAGACGGAAGCAATCTCAAAGCGACTTTGCTGATCGAATATGCCGATGCCGCCGAGCGCGGGATCAAGCTCATGGAACTGCATGGCATCGAACGCTGCATCAGCTTGTCGGTTGGCGAGCAGCCGTCGGCGATGGCCATTGCCGATGAGGATCTTGAGCGCAGCACCGAGGAAAAAACTTCTGCGGTGCACTTTCTGCGATTCGAGTTGAGTCCGACGCAGATTGACGCGATCAAGCATGGCAGAGAGTTCGTGCTCGCCGTCGATCACCCTGCGTACCGCGAACGCGCCGTGCTGGATGCCGCCACGAGCGCGGCGCTTGCAGGCGATTTCGATTGAATCTGCCGCGGTGGGTTTGGCTGCTTGCCCTCCTGCTCGCCCTGGCCTGGTGCCAGCACGCGCAGCGCCCGCTGACGCACCCGCCCGGCGTGCTGGTGGCCGACGCGCCATTGCAGCAAGCGCTCGATGCTCCGGTTGCATCGCTGCACAAGGGTGATGCCACCATCACGCCGCTGGCCAGATTTTCCCTATCCGCACGCGTGCTTTCGCGCGCCGACTATCACTGGGATGCCGGCGCCAACATAGCACCAGTGGATCTGGCCGTCGGCTGGGGCCGCATGTCCGATAGTGCAATTTTGGACAAGATGAAGCTTTCCCAATCAGGGCGTTTTTTCCATTGGCAGGTGCAGGAATTTCCGATCCCGGAGCGGGAAATCATCGAATCCGCGGCCAACATGCATCTGATTCCCGCCAATGCCATCATTGCGCGCGAGATCAAGCGCACGCGCGCCGGCGATGTCGTGTCGCTCGACGGCTATCTGGTCCAAGTCGACGGTCCGGGCGGCTACAAGTGGGTCAGCTCACTGACTCGCAGCGACACCGGCGCTGGCGCCTGCGAGCTGGTATGGGTCGAGCACTTCGACATCGCGCCGCGGCGCTGACCCAGGGTGCTTTACGCTGGTAACTCCAGCGCCGCAATATCACTGCGCCCGGCGCGCGCTTGGCGCAGATCCACCACGCACGCCGCGACAGCCGCCGCACGCTCCAGCCCGGCGTCGAGATCGGCCAGTAGATCTTCTTCAGCCTCAATACCAACGGATAGCCGCAGCAGGCCATCACCGATGCCAGCGCGCTGACGCGCCACGACATCCAAGCTGGCGTGGGTCATGGTCGCCGGGTGCGCGATGAGACTTTCGACCCCACCGAGCGATTCGGCCAGAGTGAAACATTGCAGGCCATCGACGAAGGCAGCGGCAGCGCACTCGCCACCAGCGAGATCGAAACTCAGCATGGCGCCGAAACCTCTTTGCTGACGTCGCGCCAGCAGGTGCCCGGGATGCGAGGACAGTCCCGGATAGTATACTTTTTCGACTACCGAATGCCGGCTCAATCGTGCGGCGACGGCGCTGGCGTTGGCCTCATGCACGTTCAGGCGCGGCTGCAGGGTGCGCAGGCCGCGCAGGGTCAGGTAACTGTCGAACGGCGCGCCGGCCAACCCCAGACAATTGCACCACCACGCCAGCTGCTCGCCGACCGCTGCATCCTTCCACACCACAGCACCGCCGACGACGTCGGAATGGCCATTGAGATACTTCGTGGTCGAATGCACGACGACATCGGCGCCGAGCGCGATCGGCCGCTGCAAGGCCGGCGACAAGAATGTATTGTCTACCGCCACCAGCGCGCCGACGGCATGTGCCTGCCGCGCGACGGCAGCAATATCGGTGATCCGCAGCAGTGGATTGCTCGGTGTCTCGATCCAGACCAGCGCCGGGTTGTGTCCGAGCGCGGCGACCATTGCGGCCTTATCTGCAAAATCCACAAATTGCACTCGATAAAGACCGCGTTCGGCCTGCGCCTTGAACAGGCGATAGCTGCCGCCGTAGCAATCGTGCGGTGCAATCAAGAGCTCGTCGGACCGCAGTTGCGCGGTCAGCAGCGTGATCGCGGCCATGCCCGAGGCGGTGATGACGCCACCGGCGCCGCGTTCCAGTTCCGCCAGCGCGTGCGCGAGCACATCGCGCGTGGGATTGCCGGATCGCGAATAATCATAAGCGCGTTTTTGACCGAAACCGGCAAAACTGTAATTGCTGGAAAGGTACAGCGGCGGCATCACGGCGCCGTGTGCGGCATCAACATCGACGCCGGCACGTGCGGCGATGGTGGCGATATTGCGGCTCATGCTGCGTCCTCCAGTGCGTTGCCGAGCAAGGCTGCGACGGCAGCTTCCTCCTTCAGGAACGCGTCATGGCCGAACGTCGACGAGATTTCAATGAGTTCGCAGGGCGCGCCGATGCCAGTGGCAAATTCGTGCAGCAGCGACGGCGGCACGTTCAAATCTTCGCGCACGGCAAATAGGGTGGTCGGCACACGAATCGCAGCCGGATCGATA
>JANXVS010000399.1 GCA_025351555.1 Pseudomonadota bacterium
CTGGCGCGCGCCGGCGGCGCGTTGCAACGGCTTCCGTGTTCACTAGCGCTTCGGGGCGATCAAATTGCGCCAGCGCGTCTTCGACCGCCAGCATGAAGCGTGGGGTGACATCAGCGCGGCCGCGCTTGATCTCGCGCAGGGTCTCGAAACAGCGATGCTGCTGCTCGTTGCTGCGCCCCTGTTCGGCCAGTTTGAACAACTGCGCTTCGGCGTCGTCGAGCGTCGCCACCAGCACGCGCTCCAGGCCACTGGAGCACAGGCTGAGAATGCCTTCGAGCAGATGGCGCACGCGTGGCGCCAGATCGGTGCGGCTGGCCAGCGTGGTCAATGGCGCTTCGCGCGCATCGGTTTTGGGTCCCGCTCCGCCTATGGCCTGACTCATGTTGATCCCCCGGAGCACCCGACGTTCCAAGCAGATTCTATGCCTGTGGCGAGCGCGCAGCCAGCGTTGCCACGGAGCTGGGCCGCGATGGTGGGGAAATTCCGGCGTTAGCGCGGCTGCCAGGCGATCTCGATGTAGCCGGAACGGCCCGGTGTGTTATAGCCGTGCGCCAGCTCGTAGTCGCGATCGAAAACGTTTTCCAGGCGCAAACCGACGCGCCAGGTCGAGGTCAGCGCATAGCTCGCGCGCAGATTGACCAGGACGTATCCGGGCAAGGTGCGGCTGCCGACATCCTCGCGCTTGCCGCTGTCGACCAGTTCGACACCCGCTCGGATGCGGTCGCTGAATGCCCGTTCGAGCACGCTATTGAGTTTCTGTTTCGGCCGCCGCAGCAATTGCCCGCCACTATCCTGATTGCGCGGGTTCTGCAGCGTCAGATTGTTGTCGAGCGACCACGCGCCGGCGTGCCAGGTGTGGGTCAGTTCGATGCCGTCGATCGCAGCGCGGTCGACATTGATTGCCTGGAACAGGTCGCCTCCGGAAAAATCGATCAGATCGTGCACCCGGGTGGAGAACGCACGCAGGCCAACGCGATTGCCGGCATCGACGCGCCAATCCAGGCCAAGTTCCGCCGTGCGCGAACGTTCCGGATCGAGTTGCGGATTGCCGGCGTAGTAGCCGCCATAACCGGGCGAGAACAGCTCGTTCAAGTTCGGCGCACGGAACGCGGTGCCGTAGCTGACGCTCAGGCGCAGATCGTCGGCGAGCTTCCAGCCCAGCGCTGCCGAGCCTGAAAATGCGCCGCCGAATTCGCTGTAATGGTCGTAACGCCCGGAGACTTCGCTGTCCAATGCGCCGTCGTGCGCACGCCAGCCGGCGAACACGCCAGCGTTGTCGCGTACCACATCGTAGGGTGCGCCGAAGCCGGAATCATCGATGCTGACGCCATGATCGTGAACGTAGTCCAGACCCGCGACCAGATGTTGCATTGTGGATAATGCGACATCACTCATCCAGGCCAGCTGTTCGCGCGTCGAGCGGTAGGCGCTCTGGAACGCCGGCGTGTCGATGTCCTCGCGTGAGGTGCCGACGGAAACGCGCTGGTGCCAGTCCGGCAAAATGTCGCCTTCCAGATTGACGCCTGCGGCTTGATCCAGCGTGCGCGAATGGCCCTGATCGAAATCCAAGCCGCCCTCATTGCGGAACAGGCTCGCCGACAGCGTTTGCGTGCCTAGCTTGTAGGCGCCTTGCGCGGCGATGTTGTGATTCTGCAAGCCGTCGTCGTCGGGATTGTAGATGCAGTACGGATCATTCGGACCGTTGCAGATACCCGGGTTCGTCGTCGAAAACCCGCGCACATGCCGAGTGCCGACCTGCACGCTGAAGCCACCTGCATCCGACCACGAGCCCATGCCGGCGCTGGCGTCGGCGCTGCGGTAGCTGCCGTAGTTCGCGGCGATCAATGCAGAATCAAGCTTCCGCGTGAAGATCTGGATCACGCCGCCGATCGCATCCGAGCCCCAGTAACTGGCGCGCGGGCCGCGCACGATCTCGATGCGCTCGATGGCATCCAGCGGCAGGTTCTCGAATGCGAATGCGCCGGTGTTGGCCGACGCCACGCGCACGCCGTCGATCAGTACCAGCACATGATTGGAATTGCTGCCGCGCAGGAACACGCTGGTCTGTTCGCCGGCGCCGCCAGTACGGACCACATCGACGCCCACCTGCAGGCGCAGCAGATCGATCAGATCCGGCGCGCCGCTGACGTCGATATCCGCGCGCGTGATCACGCTGACGTCGGCCAGGCTGGCATCGGCGGTTTCGGCCACGCGCGAGGCGGTGACTTCCACGGTCGGCTGCAATGCTGCTTCCTGCGCGCGCGCGGAGGCGGCGAGCGCGAGGCCCATGCATATGGAAAGCCGACAAATGGAAACTGTGGAAATAGCTAAAAAGTACTTTTGCGACATCGTAAACTCCGTACGCTCACCCGCGATTGATGGCAAGACGTGCGGAAGCTGGATCGGAAGCGCGGTGGCAGGCGGACTGCACGGCGGCCCGATCGTTGCCCGCCGCAACGCCTTGAGCTGTGTGGTCGCATTGCTGCGTACCACGAGCCACAGGCCGGTCTCCGGGCTTGCAAGCGACGTCATCGACGTCAGTCCGGTCGCCTTCCCACGTGTGAACGCAGTGGCGTGATGACCGGATGGAACTTGCTTACCGTTGCGGGGGCAGCGCCGGCTTTGTTGAAGAGTGCGACCAAGGATGGTCGCTTCTTGATTCTCGCGATCAGGAAGATCGCAAAAACAACGCACCGGCTTCCCGTTTCACCTGCGATGAGTATTCATCACAAGCACCTGCGACGCGGCGCAGTGTAGGGGTGGCCCGACGGCGACGCAAGGGCGTCAGCCGCTATCGGTGGCCGTGGAAATATCCAGCAGTTCACCATCATCGTCAACGCGCAGAAAAACCTCGATCGGACGGCAGCAGACGGCGCAGTCCTCGATATAACGCTGCGATCCGGCAGAAAGATCGATCGTGGTTTCGAAGCTCTCGCCGCAGTAAGGGCAGTGGATTGTCACAGCCTCAATCATGTGGCGGCCCGCCGTGAACGAGCGCCGGAATCGAGCGCGGCGTGGGCAGAAAGGCAGTGATCACATCGTTGAGAAAGCGCTGGCCGAGTTCAGTTGCGCGTACCTGCCCGCGATCAATCTCAATCCAGCCGCGCCGCGTTGCTTCTTCCAACCTCGATTCGATGGCGGCAAGCGCAATTCCAGTGCGTGCCGCAAAATCCACGATGGGAAACCCCGCATTGAGGCGCAGCGCGTTGAGCATGAACTCGAACGGCAACTGGTTCGGCGCGATGATGTCATCGCCGCCAATCCCGCGCAGCGTACCGGCGTGTTCGAGGTAGCCCCGTGGCGCGCGCAATTTCCAGCGCCGGCGGATCGTGCCCGTTTCCGCGTCCGTCAGTTTCGCGTGCGCGCCGGCGCCGATGCCGAGGTAGTCGCCGAAGCGCCAGTAGTTGAGGTTGTGCGCGCACTCGCTGCCGAAGCGCGCATACGCCGAGACTTCATATTGTGCCATGCCGGCTTGCGCCAGCCGCGCCTGACAGGCTTCCTGCATGTCCCAAGCGCCGTCCTCGTCCGGCAACGACGGTGGGTTCGCGGCGAATTGCGTGTTCGGTTCCAGCGTCAATTGATAATGCGACAAATGCGGCGTTTGCAACAAAAGCGCTTTTTCCACATCATCCAGTGCGCCGGCAAGCGTTTGCTGCGGTAGCGCGTACATCAGGTCGAGATTGAGATTGCCGATGCCGGTGTCTTGCGCCTGCTTGACCGCGCGATCGGCCTGCGATGAATCATGGATGCGGCCAATGCGTTTGAGCGCCGCGTCATCGAAACTCTGCACGCCGAAACTGATGCGATTGACCCCGGCGCGGCGATAGCCAGCGAATGGCCCGTGCTCGACCGTGCCGGGATTGGTTTCCAGCGTGATCTCGATGTCTGCGGCAAACTCCAGGCGAGCACCGACGCCATCGATAATCCGCGCAATATTGTCCACGGAAAAAAGGCTTGGCGTGCCACCGCCGAAAAATATACTTTGCAGCGGGCGGCTTTGCGCCAAGGGCAAATCCTGGTCCAAGTCGCGCAGCAGGGCGACTACATAGTCTTCTTGCGGAAGCGATTGTGGCGCGTTGTGCGAATTGAAATCGCAATAGGGACATTTGCGCACGCACCACGGGATGTGGATGTAGAGCGAGAGTGGAGGCAGCGCGATCGGCATGGGCGAATAGAACTCGGTGCGGCGGATCAGAGCAATTGCGCGTTAGGCCGCAGCGCAGCGACCGTCGTAGCCAAGCCCACTTCCAGGTAACCGTCGAACAATTCCTCGACCGTCTTGGGCGGATTCTTCAGCGAGGCGCGATGATCACGAACGGCGTGGAGCACAGCGGCAGAGTTCAGATCGAACGCATGTTCGATGAATTGATCCGGATGTTGCGCGGTTATGCCGTGTGGTGCCAGCGCTTCTTCGGGAAAATCCTTGATGTTGTAGGTGACGATAGTACCGGCTCCGCAAAAAATGGCAGATGCCAGCACGTGCCGATCATCCGGGTCGGGCAAGGTCAATCCCGCTTCCAATCCTTCATAGCCAACGACAAGGCTATCCGGAACGGCGAAGTTCATTTGCTGCCGCTTTTCGAGCAGCGCGTCGGACAACTCGGGCCGCTTGCGCAGTACTGCGCGTATCCACTCGTCGTGAATACGATCCGTCCAGCGCGCGCGGTACAGCCCGGAAAGCGCCAGGTGCATCAGCAAATTTCGCAAGCGCGCCGGATACAGTACACACGAATCGTATACCGCGACGAAGTTCGCCACGGGATCAGTAGTCCAAGCCAAGCTCTTGGTCGCGCGCGGCCATTTCCGCCAACGCGGCCTTGCTCGCCGCCAAGCGCTGCTTGCGATAGTCGAGCAAGTCGCGGAAATAAATACGGCGGTGCGTGCCGACTTTGTGGTGCGCCAGTTCGCCACGCTCGACCAGCCCGACCAGATACGGCCGCGAGACATTGAGAAAATCCGCGGCCTGCTGGGTGGTCAATTCGGCATGGATCGGCACCAGGCTCATGGCATTACCTTCGGCCATGTTGGCGAGTATGTCGACCAGCATGCGCAGTGCCGCCACCGGCACTTCGATGACGCCGTCGCCGTCGATTACCCGCAGGCGAGCGGTCGGCCCGTGGCCGATGCAGGCCGCCAGCAGGCGGCTGCTGGCGCGGGCCAGTTCCGATTCGGCGGGCGTGGGCGGAGCCAGCAATTGTTCGTTGCGCAGGGCAGACATGGCGGCGACTCTCTGTTGGTAGCGAGGGCCCGCTACCGGAAGCCGAGTTTAGCCTTTAATCGAAATAAACGCAATATACGAAATAAACGAAACACAATCATTCGGAGTCGGTCTTCGTCCACCAATCCGGATTCGGCCGGTTATACGAATCCTCCGTGAACCATTCCGGAAGTTCCACGGTAAGGGAGGTCAACTCGCTCAACTCTTTCCTCAATGGATCGAGTAGATCGGCCTGTTGCCGGGCCCATTCCAACCATGCTGTTGCGGCCGCCTGCTGTTCCAGAGGAAGGTCGGCGCAGCGTGTTTCGAGGGCGTC
>JANXVS010000407.1 GCA_025351555.1 Pseudomonadota bacterium
GAGCGAAGTCGTTATGGGCGAAGGCCCGCTGCGCCACACCGGCGAATTCGACGTGCATGTTCACCTGCACGCCGATGTGCACACGACGGTGAAGGTTATCGTTGCTGCTGAGGATTGAGCGCAGCAATCTGAAGGTATGAAAAAAAGGGCGCCGAGAGGCGTCCTTTTTGTTTCCTGATTAGCGCTCATCTCCAACCATGAACGCGATGTGCCTTGGAAGAAAATCCTTCTCCCGCCGGGAGAAGGAACATCGCCGACCATTCGTCTCCTCACAGGATATCCACAGAGTTATCGTATCGGCAGATGAGACGCGAATGGTTATGATGGTCGCCGTTGTTATCGGAATCCTTCATGGCCGTTACTGCTGACCGCATTTTTTCCGCGCGCGTGGATGCGCTGCGCGTACCGCCGCATTCCATCGATGCCGAACAAGCCGTGCTCGGTGGCTTGATGCTTGACGAACGCGCTTGGGAACGCATTGCCGACAAACTTGCCGAGGACGATTTCTACCGCAAGGATCATCGCCTGATCTATCGCGCGATCGGCGACCTTTCCAACAAGAACATGCCCTGTGATGCGGTCACGCTCGGCGAGTGGTTCGACTCCCAAGGGCTCGCCGAACTGGTCGGCGGCTCCAACTACGTGATCCAGCTCGCCAACTCGACGCCGAGTGCGGCGAACATCGTCGCCTACGCGGAAATCGTGCGTGAAAAGTCGATTCTGCGCCAGCTGATCGATGCCGGCACCGAGATTGTCGGCGACGGTTTCCAACCGGAAGGGCGCAGCTCGCAGGAAATCCTGGAAACTGCCGAGCAGAAGGTGTTTCACATCGCCGAGTCGGGCGCGCGCGGCAAGAAAGGCTTCGTGCAGATGCGCACGGCAGTCAAGGAAGCGTTCCAGATTCTGCATCAGCGTTACGAGAGCAAGGGCTCGGTGACGGGACTGGCAACGGGCTTTACCGATCTGGATGAAATGACCGCGGGCCTGCAACCGTCGGACCTCATCATCGTCGCCGCGCGCCCATCGATGGGCAAGACCGCGTTGGCCGTCAATATGGCCGAATACGCGGCGATCAAGGCGAAGAAGTCGGTCGCGATTTTCTCGATGGAAATGTCGTCGTCGCAGCTTGCCTTTCGCCTCATTTCCTCGCTCGGCCGCATCAACCAGCAGCATCTGCGCACCGGCGATATCCAGGAAGAGGAATGGCCGCGCGTGACCAGCGCTATCACGATCCTGTCCGACGCGAAGATCTTCATCGACGACACCCCGGCGCTATCGCCAGCCGAGTTGCGCGCGCGCGCACGGCGCCTGAAGCGCGAACACGATCTGGGCCTGATCGTGATCGATTACCTGCAATTGATGCAGGTGCCCGGCAACAAGGAGAATCGCGCCACGGAAATTTCAGAAATATCGCGTGGACTAAAGGCCCTGGCCAAGGAACTCAACATCCCCGTGATTGCCCTGTCGCAGCTCAACCGTTCGCTCGAACAACGCACCGACAAGCGTCCGGTAATGAGCGACCTGCGCGAATCCGGTGCGATCGAGCAGGATGCCGACCTGATCCTGTTCATCTACCGCGATGAAGTTTACGACAAGGATTCGCCGAAGAAGGGCACCGCTGAGATCATTATCGGCAAGCAGCGTAATGGCCCGATCGGCGTGGTCAACCTCACCTTCCTCGGCCAGTATACAAAGTTCGAGAACGCTGCCTCCAATAGCTACGGTGCGGGTTACGAGTGAGCCGCGCCGCCTTGGCGATGATTCATCTGGGCGCGCTGCGCCGTAACCTCGCGCGCGTGCGCGAACTGGCGCAGGGCGCGAAAGTGATGGCCGTGGTCAAGGCCGACGGTTATGGCCACGGACTCGAACGGGTCGCACGCGCCTTGCGCGACGCGGATGCTTTCGGCGTGGCGGCGATTGGCGACGGCCTGCGCTTGCGCGCAGCGGGCATAACCAATCGCATCGTCGTGTTGTCCGGGCCGGATGAGCCGGCTGACCTTGCCGAACTGCGCCGGCTCGATCTGGATGCCGTAATCCATCACCAGTCTCAAGTTGACTGGCTGGCCGCCGATCGTGGCACGCGGCCACTGCGACTGTGGTTGAAGATCGATACCGGCATGCATCGGCTCGGTTTTGCACCTGAGCGTGTTGCGGAAGTGCATGCGCGTTTGCGCGCGCTGGCTGGCGTGGATCCGGACATTGTATTAATGACGCACTTCGCTGCGTCCGATGAATTCGATCGCGATCTGACCACGCAGCAGATCGCGCGTTTCGATGCGGTTACGGCGGATCTTCCTGGCGCCCATGCTTTGGCGAACTCCGCGGGTTTGCTCGGTTGGCCGAGAGCGCGCGGGCAATGGGTACGCGCAGGCGGCTTGCTGTATGGCTTGTCCGTGGTCGCCGGAAAAACTGGTAGCGACCTCGGCTTCGAGCCGGCGATGACTCTGTCCACAAAGCTGATTTCTGTAAATTGTATAAAACGCGGTGAACACGTTGGCTACGCCGCCACCTGGCAATGCCCCGAAGACATGCCCGTCGGCGTCGCCGCGATTGGTTATGGCGACGGCTATCCGCGCAGCGCACCCTCGGGTACGCCGGTTATGGTGAATGGAGTCCGTGCGGCCATAGTCGGTCGTGTATCGATGGACTTGATTGCAATCGATTTGCGCGCGGCGCCGGATGCCAAAGTCGGCGATCGCGTTGTGCTTTGGGGGCGAGAGTTGCCTGTGGAGGAAGTGGCGATGCACGCTGCCACGATTTCCTACGATCTCACCTGTGGCATGACCAAGCGAGTGCTTTTCGTCGAAGACGACAGTGAATGAAAATCGAAG
>JANXVS010000367.1 GCA_025351555.1 Pseudomonadota bacterium
GTCGCCTGGGCCGACAGCAATACGGCCGCCAGCAGCTCAAACACAGTGGTGTATTCCAGCTCCGTCACGGGCTGCGGGTTGGCCGCGCGCAAGGTGGCAAAAAACGCCTCAGTCTGGTCTTTTTTCATGGGCGGATTGTGGCATTGCCTGTCAGCTCACCCGCCCGCTCTTGAGGTCAGGTTGATGCAGAAATGCAGACCAACCGATGAAAGCCGCGACCTGACGACTGCGGCTAACATCGCATTTCAGCCCCGCCCACGCCCCCAACGTCAATTGATTTGACAGAAAACGCTCCAATGAAAACCACGATACCTGCGCCTGATGCGCACCAGGACATGCGCGACGCGCTGCGTACCCTGTGCGGCAGTTTTGATGTGCGCCGGCGGCGACTGGATGCGCATTACGCTGACCGGCGGCGATCATCAGTTTGCGATCGAAAGTGCTGAACAGGCGTTGGCGCTCGACGCAGCCCTGCAGCGCCTGCAAGACACGGATGCGCGTGCCGCGAAGGTTCTCGAACTGCACTACTTTGCCGGTCTGACGATTGAGCAGATCGCAGCGACGCTCGACGTAGCACGCAGCACGATCGATCGCGACTGGCGCTTCGCGCGCGCTTTTCTCAAGAATGAGATCGGCAGATGACGTATTCGCTCGCGCAACGGCGTTCTATGCGTTGGGTATCTTCAGCAAGGGCAAACTATGCAACCATCGCCATCGTTGCGTGAGTTGTTCGATCGGGCGGTGCTGCTGGCGCCGGAACAGCGCGCGGGCTTTCTCGCCGAGCGCTGCCCCGACCCGGCGCTGCGCACGTCGGTCGAACGCCTGCTTATCGCCGACGCGGCGGAAGACGATGCCTTGTTCTCTGGCGGTGCCGAAGCGGTAGCTTGCGCGATCGGTGAAGCGGATGTCGCGCAGACCTTGCCGCCCGGCAGTCGCATCGGACCTTTCCGGCTTCTGGCCGTGCTCGGCGAAGGCGGCTCGTCGACAGTTTTTCGCGCGTGCCGCGAGATCGAAGGTGTACGCCAGGAGGTAGCACTCAAACTGCTGCGGCGTGGACTGTATTCACCGGATGCGCAAAAGCAGTTCCGTCGCGAACGCCAGGCGTTGTCGCAACTGCGGCATGCAGGCATCGCCCGCCTGATCGAGGGCGGAGTCACCGACAACGGACTGGCCTATATCGCGCTGGAACTCGTCGAAGGAAAATCGCTGACCGACTATTCGCGTGAACAGCGCCTGGATTTGCGCCAGCGTCTGCTCCTGTTCCAACAGATTTGTCGCGCAGTCGAGTCGGCGCACCGTGCCTTGATCGTCCATCGCGATCTGAAACCCTCCAACGTGCTGGTCACTGAAGACGGTCAGGTCAAGCTGCTGGATTTCGGTATCGCCAAGCTGCTCGACAACGATGAGGAAATGCAAACGCACCTGCCCGCATTTACGCCGGCCTACGCGGCGCCCGAACAGCGCAGTGGCGCGCCGATAACAACCGCGACCGACGTCTACGCGCTCGGCATTCTGCTCGGCGAATTGATTACCGGCCAACGCCTGACCGACAACACCGGACAGACGCCTTCATCGCAAGTCGAAGAAGATACTGGTCCCGGTGTGCTGCCGGCATCGCCGCAGATTACGCGCCGTGCGTTGCGTGGCGATCTCGACAATATCTTGCTCAAGGCGATCGAGGCCGAACCGGAACGCCGCTATGTTTCGGCCGGCGCCCTTGCCGACGATATCGATCGCCTGATCGACGGTCGCCCGGTCGCGGCGCATCCGCCCTCGACCTGGTACCGCACGCGCAAGTTTGTCACTCGCCATCGCGGCAGCGTCGTGGCCACCCTCGTTTTTCTGCTCGCGATCATCGCCGCACTCGGCATTGCGCTATGGCAGGCGAATGTCGCACGGCAAGAAGCGCGCAACGCCGAACGCGAAGCGACGCGCGCCAATGCGACCAAGGATTTTCTGATCCGCGTGTTCCGCGCCAGCGATCCGCGCATCGCCCAGGACAAGCCGCGGGGCCAGATCACCGCCAAGGAATTGCTCGATCTCAACACGCCGCGAATCGAACGAGAATTTGGCGACGACCCCGACACCGAAATCGAGTTGCTAGGCGTGGCCGCATCGATCTATCGGGAACTGGATGACCAGCCGCGCTACCAGAAGCTGCATCAGCAGCAGGTTGAAGTCGCACGGCGACTCTACGGCGAGCTGCATCCGGCCATCATTGACGGACTTCTGGACGACGCGGATCACGCAAACGATCGCAACGACTATGCGCAAGCGCTGAAATTACTGGAACAAGCCGATCCGCTGATCCGGCGCGCAGCGCTTGATCGATCCACTGTACGCGCGCGCTGGTTCCTATTGCGCAGCAACGTGCTGGCAACGGACGATGCGGGCGCAAAGGCCAGCGGCGCGGCGCTGGATAGCGCCGTCAAACTCTACGCCGATGTCGCACCCCACGATGCCGGCTATGTCAGTGCGTTGACCAGCATGGGCTACCGCAACCAACATGATGGCGGCGGCGCAGCAGCGGAGCCGTGGTTTCGGCGCGCAATAGCCGCGGCCGAAACCAGCAGCGATCGCGACGACGCCAATCTGCAGCAGCTCACCTATCCGGGGTTGGCGGCGGCACTGGAGTTTCAGGGCAAGTTCGACGAAGCGGAACAGGCCTATCAACGTTCGGTTGAACTAGCGCGCAAGACCTACGGCGAAACTCACAGCACCTACTGGGTGCCGGCCGCCGAGTTCGCATCACTGGTGCACCGGCAAGGCGAACGCGAACGCGCCCACGCCTTGTTCGACGAGCTATTCAAGGTGATTCCGACGCCGTGGGATGCAGACTCTTATGACGACTATGCACGCGAGTTCTATGCTGCGTGCCTGGTCGCCGAAGGACGTGCGCAAGAAGCGATTCCTTTGCTCGAAGCCTCACAGCAGACCTACATTGCCAAACCGAGCGTCGAATATGAGCTGCGCCGCATCCGCCTGATTCTCGGCGATGCCTACGATCAAGTCGGTCGCACCGACGAGGCGCGCGCGATGCTGAAGTCCTCATTGGGCGAACGCATCGCCAAAGATCCGCCCGATGGCGGCACGGTGCGCGCGGCGCGCGAACGCTGGGGCCGGTTCCTGCTGGCGCACAACGATGCGGCCGGCGCAGAGGAACAGTTCCGCCTGGTGATCGTGCAGGAGCACGGGCGCAAGCTGGCAACCTTCGCGCTGGCACATGGCGGTATGGCGAAGCTCTATCTCGAGCGTGGAGACATCGCGGGTGGCGTCAACGAAAGCCGCGGCGCAGTCGAGATGTTCGCGCACGTCAGCGGACGCCGCGACGTGCGCACCGGGCCCTATCTCTGGCTGATCCATGCGGAGGCCCTGCGCCGATCAGGCGACACCCAAGGCGCACAGGAATGGGCCGGACGTGCACTCGACGCAAGCCGCCGCTATGACGATCCCTCGGCAGCGTCGATCCGCAATGCCGAAGAGGCAGTGCGGGCCGCGCAAGCAAAGCCCTGAATGGCGCACGCACAAGTTGCAGCGTACTCGCTTGCTGATGCACGAGATTCTTCTTGTCGCCGGATGAAGCAATCGACATGCAAACGGCGTTAATCGAATCAAGCCCACCAAAACGGGTTTTTCGAGGACATTCCAATGAAACGTTGCGCCGATCGATTTTCCCCCGCTGGTTTTTCTTCCCGCATCACAGCCACCGCTGATCCAGGCTTGCGGGCCGCCTCCAGAGCGCACGCTGGGCTCGTCGCGCAGTCTCACGTGGCATCCGTACTGATGCTCTTGCTCCTAGGCACGACTTCGCTGGCGCGGGCGACAGCTTTGTTCGTCGTCGGCGCGGGCGGTACGCAGGCCGGCTGCGGCTATGCGACGATCCAGGACGCCGTCACTGCCGAGGCTGCATATCACGGCAGCAACGACTATATCTATATCGCGCGCAGCCAGTCGTACTCCGGCCAGGCGATCGTCATCAACAACCAGAACGTGCAGATCATCGGCGGCGTCGACGACTGCAACCATTACACGCCGAGCGGAACGACGACAGTCAGCGGCAGCGGCGGTGCCGCGACCAGTGTCATCTCGATCCGCGGGAATTCGACCGTTACGATTTCGCACCTCCAGATCACCGGCGGCGACGATAACAACGATCAGGAAGGCGGTGGCATCGACTTTGCGGCCAAGGGGTCGCTGACGATCGACAACTCGACGATCAGCAACAACCATGCCGGCTATGGCGGCGGCATCAATTTCAATGGCAGCGGCGGCACCGCCGAGCTGCACATCAATGCGAACACGCTCGTCGTCGGTAACACGGCGGCGGTGTCCGGCGGCGGCATCCGCGTGGAAGGCAACGCACAACTGTTCATGCTCCAGGACTTCACGACGGTGTTCAATAACGAAGCCCAGGCGGGATTCGGCGGCGGCGTCGAAATCATCGGCCCGGCGTCGGCCTACATTGGCTCGCCGGGATACGGCGGCTTGGGCGTGATTTATTCGAACAAGGCCTTGCATGGCGGCGGTATTTCCGTCAATGCCGGAAACACCGGATCGCTGGTCGATGCGTCGCTGGACTTGTTCAGCACCGATCCGACGCGCCCGGTGCGCATCTCCAATAATGTCGCGTCAGCGACCGGCGGCGGTATCTACGTGAATCCCTACGTTTCGTCAGCGATTTACAACGATCGCAGCTTCGCCAGCGTCTGCGCCTCGGATTTTCGCATCGACAACAATATCGCCAAGGAGGGCACGGCCATCTACTCCGACGAGGAGAATTCGTTCGGCAACGCGGTGGGAGGCCAGGTCTATCTCGACGGCTCCAATTGCGGTTCTGTGTCGACGAGCTCACTCGGCGCGGTCGCCTGTTCGCTCGGCGCCGATTGCAGACTGATCGATGGAAACGTCGCGTTCGATATCAACAACAACAACCAGCCGACCACCGGGGCGACAATCCTCGCGCAGGACAGCTCCGACCTGGGCATCAAGCGTGTCGCCTTCCGCGACAATGTCGGTGGCTACGTGCTGCGCTACATCGGTAACCGCAGCGTGTCACTCACCAACGCACTGATCACGGACAATCAGGTCACCCAGGACCTCATCTGGCAACAATACGACTCGCTGGGAGTAAACGTTCCGTTGACGATCGAGAGCAGCACGCTCGCGCACAACCAGATCGGCGGCTTCGTGATCCGCGACGGCATCGGCTTGAGCATGTTCCGCAGCATCATTGACGAACCCGGCGCCAGCAGCCTTTCCTACACCGGCAATGCTGCCAATCTGAATGTGAGCTACGTGCTCGCCGAAGACGCGACGGGATTTCCCAACGATCCAACCAATCGCGTCGGCGAGCCGACGTTCGTGGATGCAGCGCACGGCGACTACCGTTTGCGCTACAGCCATCAGGGCGGTGTTGTC
>JANXVS010000429.1 GCA_025351555.1 Pseudomonadota bacterium
TGACTCCTGTGTAACGCCGGGAGCGCTTCGGACTTCTTCACAGACTTCCCCACATACCGTGATCGACGACACCGAGACCCAACAAAAGCCGCGCGACGGCCAGAGCGAAAAGCCGCCCGAAGGCACCTTGGCCCAGGGCACGCAGATCATCGCCGAGTTCGTGCGCACTCTGCCGCGCAAGCCCGGCGTCTACCGCATGATCGCGGCCGACGGCGAGGTTCTGTACGTCGGCAAGGCCAAGTCGCTGCGCAGTCGCGTCGGCTCCTACACCCAGCCGAACCGGCTCGCCACGCGCCTGATCCGCATGGTGTCGGCCACCAAGACCATGGAGTTCTCGGTCACCGGCAGCGAGGCCGAGGCGCTGCTGCTCGAGAACAACCTGATCAAGCGCTTCCGGCCGCGCTTCAACGTGCTGCTGCGCGACGACAAGTCGTTTCCCTATATCGTCATCCGCCGCGACACCGAGTGGCCACAACTCGCCAAGCACCGCGGTGTGCGTCAGGCGGGCAACGAGTATTTCGGTCTCTTCGCATCGGCCACCGCCGTCAACCGAACGCTTTATGCCCTGCAGCGCGCCTTCCCGCTGCGCTCGTGCTCCGACGGCATGTTCTCGACCCGCACGCGGCCCTGCCTGCAATACCAGATCAAGCGCTGCAGCGCACCGTGTGTTGGCCTGATTGCGCCAACGCAATATCAGGACAGCGTCCGGCATGCGGCAATGTTTCTTCAAGGTCGCAGCAGCGCCGTGATCGACGAACTTGGCAGCGGCATGGAACGCGCGAGCACCGCGCTGGAATTCGAGCAAGCCGCAAGGTTGCGCGACCAGATCGCCACGCTCACGCGTTTGCAGGCGCAAAACTACGTGCAAGGCGCCAGTGCGGATCTGGATGTGCTCGCGTGCTGCATCGAGGGTGGTCTGGCCTGCGTGTCGGTGCTTTACTTCCGCAATGGCGTTTCACTGGGGTCGCGGGATTTCTTTCCGCGTCTGCCGATGCAGGCGTCCACCGGCGCGGTGCTCGCCTCGTTTATCGCGCAGTATTATCTGGACAAGCCCGTCCCGCGCGAATTGATCCTGAGCGATGTGCCCGATGACGCTGCGGTGCTGGCTGACATGCTGACGGTGCAGGCGGACCACGCGGTGGAGCTCAAGACGAACGTACGTGCCGACCGCGCACGCTTCGTCGATCTCGCACGCAAGAATGCATTGGCCGCGTTGACCGCGCGTCTGGCCAGCAACCAGACCATGCGCGAACGCTTCGAAGCCTTGCGCGATCTGCTCGAACTAGGCGAAACCCCACAGCGGCTGGAATGCTTTGACATCAGCCACACGATGGGCGAGGCGACGGTTGCCTCGTGCGTGGTCTATGGTCCGGAAGGCGCGGAGAAATCGCTGTACCGGCGCTTCAATATTTCCGGCATCGAACCGGGCGACGATTACGCCGCGATGCATCAAGCATTGGAGCGCCGCTACAAGCGCTTGCAGGCGGGCGAGGGCATGTTGCCGGATATCCTGTTGATCGATGGCGGCAAGGGCCAGGTCGCGCAAGCGCTGAACGTGCTCGCCGATCTTGGCGTCAGCGGCGTGCTGGTCGTCGGCGTCGCCAAAGGCGCCGAACGTCGCGCTGGGCACGAAACCCTGATCCACGGCGACAACGGCAAAACCCTGTGGCCCGGTCCGGGATCGCTGGCGCTGCATTTGATCCAGAGCGTGCGCGATGAAGCGCACCGATTCGCCATCACCGGCCATCGCCAGCGCCGCGAGAAAGCGCGTGAAAAAAGCCGGCTCGAGGAAATCGCTGGCATCGGCGCCAAGCGTCGCACCGCGCTGCTCAAGCATTTCGGCGGAATCAACGGCGTCGCCAGCGCTGGTATCGAGGAGTTGGCGAAAGTCAAAGGCGTCAGCCGCGATCTTGCTGCGACGATCTATGCTGCGTTCCACGGTTAAGCGTTGACGTGTCAAACTGTCGCCCATGCCGTTGACCCTGCCAACCATCCTTACGTTGTTCCGCGTCGCCATGCTGCCGGTGATGGTCGTCGTGTTCTATGCGCCGTTTCGTGGCGCCAACATCGCAGCATCCGGCGTATTCATTGCAGCAGCGCTCACCGACTGGCTCGATGGCTGGGTCGCACGTCGTTATAGGTTGACCAGCGCATTTGGCGCGTTTCTGGATCCCGTTGCCGACAAGCTGATGGTCGCCGTGACCCTGTTCCTGATCGTGCAGGACAACCCGACCGTGCCGCTGGCGGTGATCTCCGCAATTATCGTCGGCCGCGAGATCACGATTTCGGCGCTGCGCGAATGGATGGCGGAAATCGGCGAGCGCACGCGCGTGAAGGTCGCTGGAATCGGCAAGATCAAGACCATTGCGCAGCTCGTCGCGCTCGTGGTGCTGCTGTACCAGAAAGACTTGAACGGATTCGGTCTGTTTCATGTCGGCGAAGTACTGCTCGCAGTCGCTGCGGTGCTGACAATCTGGTCGGGTTGCGTGTATGTCCTCGCCGCGTGGCCGGCGCTGCGCGATGGATCCGCGTCGCAGTCGGGCGACCGGTAGAGTATTTTCCAATACAGGTTTGAGTCTGAGCGAGGGGGTGTAGCGGTCTGAATCAAGCGGCGGATCTGGATCGATTAGCGATGGATTGGAAAAGTTCGGTGCGTGCGAGGTTCAATTGCCGCGCGGCTTCATTATCGCTAATCGCGGTGGCCTGTCTATCGAGTTGCCGGAAGGTAAGGTCCGGCTTGAGGTATTGCTCGGCCTTGGGCAGCGATTTGAGTTTGTCGTAGGGCGTCATCATCAGGTTGTAGGGGTAGTGTTTGCGTTGTTTGCCTTTGGCATCGATGCGCGTTTGTGCGAACAGACAGGGCCGGTGGAAGTTGATGTAGGGGTTGATGTAGTCGCGGCACAAGGCGTTGACCTGGGCGGCAAAGCGTTGCGGGATATGGCTGTAACCCAAGTGTTTACGCACGATGGAGGCGTTCTTGGATTCGGCCAGCGCGTTGTCGTTGCTCTGGCGTGGCCGCGACTTGGTGAACTCGATCAGGAGTTTGTTGAGCAGTTTGGCGACTTGGTGGTTGACGTATTCGGAGCCGTTATCGGAATGGAAGCCCTGGATGACGAAGGGAAAGCTGTCGAGCATCTGTTCGAGTACCGGCAACAGATAGGCCTCGCTGATGCGCTCGCAGCTCGCCACGATCTCGAACTGAGTAACCGCATCGACGGCGTTGATGTGGTAGACACCCTTGAGGCCGTCCTGATCACCTTGATGGACGCTGTCCACCCGCAGATAGCCGGGGCGGCCATTGGGTGTGGGCGCACGGCGCTGGCCGATGAGGATGGCGTGTGGGCGGGTCTTGGTCCACTGTGTGCGCAGTTTCCGGTAACCGGCCTGCTGACGTAAGTTGTAAAGATGCGCCACGGACAGGCCAGCCAGGCGCTGGTAAGCGGCCTCGTCAAAGACGGTGTAGGCGCGCTCCATGAGCTTTTTCGTGGCCGGCCCGGAGAGGGTGCCATGCAACGCATCGGTGGCGGCCAGCAGCGCCACATCGGCTGCCGTGTAGGTGCGAGTAAACCCTTTCGGCGTGCGGTAGCGGGTCGTCAGCGGTGTGCCGTTACGCGTGCGCTCGACCAGGCGTGTGAGCTGTTGGCGCGAATAGCCGCTGACGTGTTCGAGAAAACGCAGCACCACAGCTTTGTCCACTCGTCGCAGCCGGGTATAGCCGAACCGTCGCAGGGTGCGCTCAATGAAGGCGTAGCGCTCGTTCGCGGTGAGCGCGAACGTTACCGTCGTCGTGCCCGTCAGAAAGGCCGACAAATCGGCCACCGTGTTCAATTGACTGTCGTTCATATCGATCACCATGCTGAGCATCGTGATCGATCCGGCCTACCGCTTCAGACTCATACCATGTTGGAATCACACCCCTCGCTCAGACTCATACCATGTTGGACAAGGCT
>JANXVS010000445.1 GCA_025351555.1 Pseudomonadota bacterium
CCTTGGTGTCGCGCCGCGCCGAGGAGCTGACGCTGTCCTCGCTCGGCCGACTTTCAGCCTCGATCGCGCACGAGATCCGCAACCCACTCGCCGCGATCAGCTATTCGGCGCAACTGCTTGCCGAATCCGAGGAATTGAACGACGCCGACAAGCGCATGGTCGAGATCATCAACAACCATTGCAGCCGGGTGAACGAGATCGTCGAAAACATCCTGCAACTGTCGCGGCGGGAACGCTCGCGTCCGGAAAGCCTTGACCTGGCGCAGTGGGCACAACACTTTGTGGAAGAGTATAAATCCGGCAACGACATCGGCCAGGATCAATTGCGCGCCGTAATCCAGGCTCGCCATGTCGAGGCACTGGCCGATCCGCAGCAGTTGCAGCAGGTGTTGTGGAACCTGGTGCAGAATGCGCTGCGCTATGGGCGCCTGCCCGGCGAACCGGCACGCGTATCCGTGGTGCCGCGGCTGGCCACGGACAAAGGCCCGCCGCTGATCGAGGTGATCGACCGCGGCCCCGGCATCCCGGCCAAGGTCGCCGCGCAGATTTTCGAGCCATTCTTCACCACCCACGAATACGGCACCGGCCTCGGCCTGTATCTGGCGCGCACGATGTGTGAAGCCAATCAGGCCGTGCTTGAATACGTTCCTGTGGCTGGTGGCGGCAGCTGTTTCCGGATTACTCTTCCGGGTCCGCCGGTAGTGGTCGCGGCGCGCTGAGCGGCTACGCTTCACGGACGCCGCGTTTTGGCTTAATGTCGCAGGAATCACGGATACATATCGACCCATGAGCAAACCCACTGTCCTGGTCATCGACGACGAACGCGATATTCGCGAGCTGCTGACGATCACGCTCGGCCGCATGGGCCTGATGGTGGAGACCGCCAGCAATGTCACCGAAGCCAAGCAGCGCCTGGCCGATACGCGCTATGCGCTGTGCTTTACCGACATGCGCCTGCCCGATGGCAGCGGCCAGGAAATCATCGAGTTAATCGCAGCCAGGTACCCCGAAACGCCGGTGGCGATGATCACCGCCTACGGCAATGTCGATGCGGCGGTGAATGCGCTCAAGGCCGGCGCCTTCGATTTTGTCTCCAAGCCGGTCGATATCAACATGCTGCGCCGGCTGGTGCAGACGGCGATGCGGCTGGCCGAGGAAAAGAAAATCGAGCCGCCCAGCGCGGGCGCGGCCAAGATGCTTGGCGATTCGCCGGCGATCCAGGAACTGCGCCTCACCATCACCAAACTCGCGCGCAGTCAGGCGCCGGTCTACATCAGCGGCGAATCCGGCGTCGGCAAGGAACTGGTTGCGCGCCTGATCCACGAGCAGGGTCCGCGCGCCAGCAGCCCGTTCGTGCCGGTCAACTGCGGCGCGATACCGTCCGAATTAATGGAATCAGAATTCTTCGGTCACAAGAAAGGCAGCTTCACCGGCGCACAGGCCGACAAGGATGGCCTGTTCCAGGCAGCCAACGGCGGCACCTTGTTTCTGGATGAAGTCGCCGAGTTGCCGATCCAGATGCAGGTGAAACTGCTACGCGTGATCCAGGAAAAAGCCGTGCGCCCGATCGGCGGTCGCGCCGAAGTGCCGGTCGATGTGCGCATCCTCTCGGCCACGCACAAGAATCTGGCCAAGCTCGTCGAGGCCAACCAGTTCCGCCAGGATCTGTTCTACCGCATCAACGTCATCGAATTGCGCGTGCCACCGCTGCGCGAGCGCCGCGAGGATGTTCCCAAGCTCGCCGGCCGTGTGCTCGAACGCCTCGCCACTGACAGCGGCCAGCCCGCCGCGCGGCTGACACCCGAAGCACTTGCCGCGCTGCTTAGCTACGCCTTTCCCGGCAATGTGCGAGAGCTCGAGAACGTGATCGAACGCGCGGTGGCATTGTGTGAGAACAACACGATCACACCCGAGGATCTGCGCCTGACCCCGCATGCCCAGCCGGCGAACATGGCCGCAGCTCCGGCAGACGACGACGGCGACGACGCCGGCGATGGGGGCCTGGACAGCTACATCAGCAATCTTGAACGCGAAGCAATAATGAAAGCGCTCTTGGAAACCCGCTACAACAAGACTGCGGCGGCGAAAAAACTCGGCATCACGTTTCGGGCGCTGCGCTACAAGCTCAAGAAGCTCGGCATCGATTAAGAGAAATCATCATGTCACGCTGGAAAGCCGCCAGTTTGCACCTGCTCATCAGCCTCGCCGCGGCGATCCTTGCTGGATCACTGATCTATTTTGTCTGGTATCCGCCGCCGTATTTTCAGGTCGCCGGCGGCAACACCCTGATGCTGTTGATCATGGCTGTCGATGTCGTGCTCGGCCCGGTTCTCACTCTCGCCATCTTCAAGGCCGGCAAGAAAGGGCTCAAGTTCGATCTGGCCGTGATCGCACTGCTGCAAATCAGCGCGTTCAGCTACGGTTTGTACATAATCGCCATAGCGCGGCCGGTGTTTGTCGTGGCCGAGGTGGATCGTTTCGTGGTGGTGGCCGCCAATCAA
>JANXVS010000472.1 GCA_025351555.1 Pseudomonadota bacterium
ACCAGCGCCGCCGTCTCTTGAACTATCTCAAGAACTCCGATAGCAGCCGCTACAAAACCCTGATCGAACGCCTCGGCATTCGTAGGTAATTCAAGCGGTCATCCCGACGGATGGCCGTTTTTGATTTCAGGGTTTAACGACGAACGCAAAAGTTCAAACGCGGCCAAGGTCGCACTCTCACTAAATTAGGAGCCACAACGTGGCGAAAGTAACCAAGTCATTTCAATACGGTAATCACCAGGTCACGCTGGAGACGGGCGAAATCGCCCGCCAGGCCGGTGGCGCAGTGATGGTATCGGTCGGCGGCACCGTGGTGCTGGTCACCGCCGTGGCCGCAACCAAGATGCGCGAGGGGCAGGATTTCTTCCCCCTCACCGTCGACTACGTGGAAAAGTTCTACTCCGCCGGCCGCATTCCCGGTGGCTTCTTCAAGCGCGAAGGGCGCCCGACTGAGAAAGAGACGCTGACCTCGCGTCTGATCGATCGTCCGGTGCGTCCGCTGTTCCCGGAAGAGTTCAAGAACGAAGTGCAGGTCATCGCGCAAGTCGTCTCGCTCAATCCCGATATCGACGGCGACATCCCGGCGCTGCTCGGCGCCTCGGCGGCGCTGTGTCTGGCCGGTGTCCCGTTCAAGGGTCCGATCGGCGCCGCACGCGTCGGTTACGCCAATGGCAAATACCTGCTCAATCCGACCAAGACCGAACTGGCAACCTCCGACCTCGACCTGGTCGTTGCCGGAACCACCAATGCGGTACTGATGGTGGAATCCGAAGCCAAGCTGCTTAGCGAAGATGTGATGCTGGGCGCGGTCATGTTCGGTCACCAGCAGATGCAGGTTGCGATCCGTGCGATCGCTGAACTGGCCACCGAAGCGGCGAAGCCGTCGTGGGACTGGCAGCCGCCGGCGCGCAACGAATCGCTGGTCGCCGTGCTCAAAGGCGCGATCGGCAACAAGCTGGAAGAAGCCTTCCAGGTGCGCGACAAATTACAGCGCCGCGATGCAATCTCAGCGATCAAGGCTGACGTGCTGGCTTCGCTCAAAGCCGAAGCCGAACAGAAAGGCTGGCAGACGGCCGATCTGGCGAAGGAATTCTCCGAGTTCGAATATCGCACCCTGCGTGACAGTGTGCTCAAGACCAAGGTGCGCATCGACGGCCGCAATCTCGATGACGTGCGTGGGATCACCTGCCGCGTCGGTGTGCTGCCGCGCACTCACGGTTCGGCGCTGTTCACGCGTGGCGAAACCCAAGCGTTGGTGACAGTCACCCTCGGCACCGCGCGCGATTCGCAAATTATTGATGCGCCGGAAGGCGAGTCGAAGGATCCATTCCTGTTCCACTACAACTTCCCGCCGTTCTCGGTGGGCGAGGCCGGCCGTTTCGGCGCGCCGAAGCGTCGCGAGATCGGCCACGGCCGCCTCGCCAAGCGTGGCGTGCAGGCAGTCAAGCCGTCGATGGAAGCGTTCCCCTATGTGGTCCGCGTCGTTTCGGAAATCACCGAATCCAATGGTTCCTCGTCAATGGCCTCGGTCTGCGGCTCGTCGCTGGCGATGATGGATGCGGGCGTGCCGCTGAAGGCACCGGTCGCGGGCATCGCGATGGGCCTGGTCAAGGAAGGCGGCGACTTCGTCGTACTTTCCGACATCCTGGGTGATGAAGATCATCTGGGCGATATGGATTTCAAGGTCGCCGGTTCCGCCGATGGCATCAGTGCGCTGCAGATGGACATCAAGATCGACGGCATTACCGAGGAAATCATGCGCACCGCGCTGGCCCAGGCCAAACAAGGTCGTCTGCATATCCTCGCCGAAATGGCCAAGGTCATCACCAGTTCGCGCACCGAGATGAGCGAATTCGCGCCGCGCCTGATGACGATGAAGATTCATCCGGACAAGATCCGCGAAGTGATCGGCAAGGGTGGCACCACGATCCGCGCGATCACCGAAGAAACCGGCGCCACGATCGACATCAGCGACGACGGCACCATCGTCATCGCCTCGGTCAATCGTGAAGCGGCGGAAGCGGCGAAGGCGCGCATCGAGCAGATCGTCTCTGACGTCGAGCCGGGCCGCATCTACGAAGGCAAGGTTGCCAAGCTGATGGATTTCGGCGCGTTCGTCACCATCCTGCCAGGCAAGGACGGCCTCGTCCACGTCTCGCAGATTTCCAATGAACGCGTCGAGAAAGTTTCCGACAAGCTCAAGGAAGGCGACATCGTCAAGGTCAAGGTGCTGGAAGTCGACAAGCAGGGCCGCATCCGCCTGTCGATGAAGGCAGTGACGGAAGACGCTCCAGCCGTGTAACAATGTGAATAAGTGGAAAAGTAAAAAGCGCGCCTTGGCGCGCTTTTTTTGTTCAAGCTGATGGTTCTTTGGGCTGAGCCGATGCAATGTTTCCACGGACCGCGCGGGCGCCCGTTGCGAACATCGTTCATCGACGTAAATCCCGGTTGAATTCAAACGGGTAATCACTCCGGCCCCTTTCCGCTGTAATTTTTGCGGTGCAACATGGCGCGTGCTAGCATTTGCGCGATAACCCGGAGTCGTCGATGAGCGAGACAAAATCTACTGCGGATTGGTCGCAGGACTGGCAAGCCATGCAGCAGCAGTACTGGAACGCATGGTCGGATGCGACGCGCCAGAGCGTCGGCCAAACGCCTTCCGCGGCAACGCCATGGCACGAAGGTCTGGAGCAGTGGTCACGCATGTTTGCCGGTTCCGGCCAGCAAAGCGAAACCGCCGATCGCCTCATGTCCAGTGCGAAGAATTATGTCGCCCTGATGCAGTCGATGGTCGCGGCGGCCAGCGGAAAGAATGTGGGTGCTGGCGCCGGCCCGACGCAGGCCTGGACCGACGCGCTGCGCGACGGCTTCAATCTGCCGAATATGGATGCAGCGCTGCTCAACAATCCGATGGCGGCGATGCTCAAGGGGTTCAGCGGGCAGGGTGCGCAGAGCTTCGAGCAACTGTCCGCGAACTTCGCGCCGTTTCTTGCGCAGGCCAAGCAGGAGGGCATGTCCTGGCTGCAGGCTCCGGCGTTCGGCTACGCGCGCGAGCATCAGGAGCATTATCAGAAAATGCTGACGGCGTTCGCCGAATATCAGGAGGCGCTCAAGCACTACAATGCGCTGATGCTGAAATCCAGCCAGCGCAGTTTCGGGATTTTCGAAGGTAAGCTGGCCGAACGTTCCGAACCCGGGCGTCAGATCGATTCGATGCGGGGCTTGTACGATCTGTGGGTCGATTCGGCCGAAGAAGCCTATGCGGAAATCGCGCTGTCGGACGAATTCCGCAAAGTATACGGCGATGTCGTCAATGCGCAGACCCGTGTGCGCGCGCAGATCCAGCAGGAAGTCGAACGTGTCGGCACCGACCTCGGCATGCCCACGCGCACGGAATTGAATAGCGTGCACAAGCGGCTGCATGACCTGCGCCGCGAGTTCCGCGATGCCCAATCTCCGGATGCCGCCGCGCAGATCGATGCGCTGAGCGCCGAAGTGCAGGCGTTGAAGCAGGCGCTGGCGCGTCAGCAGGGCCGGCCCGCTGCGTCACCCCACAAACCGAAAGCAACACCGAAAGGCCGCGCGGCATTGACGCCGAAAACCGAACCGAAGCGCAAACATGCCGCCGCGGTCACGCAACCGCGCGTTGCATCCAAGCAAAGCG
>JANXVS010000493.1 GCA_025351555.1 Pseudomonadota bacterium
CGAGCGCGAAATGGCCGACGCGTTGTCCGAAGTGCTCGGCCTGCCACTGCTCAGTGCAAAGGATTGTCCGGAATCGCCGCCGCCAAACGTGCAGATGTCGGTGCGTTTCCTCAAGCAGTATCACGTCGTGCCGATCGGCGAGAGCGATAACTCCGTGAGCCTGCTGGTGGCCGATCCCGCCGACCGCTATCCGTTGCAGGCGGTCGAACTGGCGATCGGCAAACAGGTTGAAGTGAAGGTCGGCTTCCGCTCCGAGATCGACGATCTGATCGAACGTTATTACGGGACCGGGCGTTCGGCGATGGGCGCGATCGTGGAAAACCTTACCGATGATAACGCGCGCAGCGAAGACGACATCGAGCATCTGCGCGATCTGGCTTCCGAAGCGCCGGTCATTCGCCTGGTCAATCTCGTCATCCAGCGTGCAGTCGAGCAGCGTGCGTCGGATATTCATATCGAACCGTTCGAGAGTCGCCTCAAGGTGCGCTACCGCATCGACGGCGTGTTGCTCGAAGCCGAATCGCCGCCGGCGGCATCAACCGCTGCGGTGATTTCTCGCGTGAAGATCATGGCGAAGTTGAACATCGCCGAGCGCCGCCTGCCGCAGGACGGTCGCATCCCGCTGCGCGTGCAGGGCAAGGAACTGGACTTGCGCGTATCGACCGTGCCGACCAGCTTCGGCGAATCAGTGGTCATGCGAATTCTCGATCGCGAATCGGTCGTGTTCGATTTTCACAAGCTCGGCTTCACTGACGAATTCCTGCCGCAGTTCACCAAGGTGCTGGAGCTGCCGCACGGTATACTTTTGGTCACCGGCCCCACTGGATCGGGCAAAACCACCACGCTTTATACGGCGTTGAGCAAGCTCAACACTCCGAACGTGAAAATCATCACGGTCGAGGATCCGGTTGAATACCAGATCGAAGGCATCAACCAGATCCAGGCCAAGCCGCAGATCGGGCTGGATTTCGCGCATGCTCTGCGCTCGATCGTGCGCCAGGATCCGGACATCATCATGATCGGCGAAATGCGCGATCTGGAAACAGCCAAGATTGCGATCCAGTCCGCGCTGACAGGTCACTTGGTATTGTCGACTCTGCACACCAACAACGCCGCCGGTGGCATCACGCGCATGCTCGATATGGGCGTGGAGGATTACCTGCTCACGTCGACCGTCAACGGCATTCTCGCCCAGCGTCTGGTGCGGCGCCTGGATGCCGAACACGCGCAACGCTACGAGGCGATGCCCGAGGTGGTTGAGGAATTCGGTTTGCGCCGTTTCCAGCCCGAGGGAAAAGTGCAATTGTATAAACCGATGCCGTCTGCGCTCACCGCGACCGGCTATCACGGCCGCACCACGATCATGGAATTTCTGGTGATGAGCGATCCGATCCGGCGCCTGGTCATGCAGCATGGCGACATGGGCAAGATCGAGGAGCAGGCCAAAGCCGAAGGCATGCGTACGATGTACGAGGACGGCCTGGTGAAGGCTATGCAGGGCACAACCACGATTGAGGAAGTGCTGCGGGTCACGCAGGAAAGCTGATGGCCTTGTACCACTACAAAGCCGTCACCTCTGCCGGAGAAATTCTCGAAGGCCAGATGGATGTTGCCTCAAACGACGAGGTGATCGCCAAGCTGCAGGACGCGGGGAATATCCCGTTGGCTGTGCGCGAGGCCAGCGCCGGCGGCGGCAACAGCGCGTTTGGCGGGCTGTTCAAGCGTGCGGCGATGAATGCGGCGCAAGTGCTGCAATTCACCCAGCAGCTGGCGACGCTGCTCGGCGCCGGCCAGCCGCTGGATCGCGCGCTGCAGATTCTGCTGGAACTGCCCGAGAGTGAAAAAGCGCGACGCACTCTGGAGCGTATCCGCGATCATGTGCGCAGTGGCTCACCGCTGTCCGATGGTCTGGAAGCCGAGCCTGGCGTGTTTTCCAAACTCTACGTCAACATGGTGCGCGCCGGCGAAATCGGTGGCTCGCTCGATGCGACGCTGTTGCGCTTGGCCAACTATCTTGAGCGTTCCAAGGCGCTGAAGGAAAGCGTGATCAACGCGATGATCTATCCGGCCATCCTGGTCTTGATGGTATTCGCTGCGCTGTTCGTGTTGTTGGTGTTCGTGGTGCCGCAGTTCATGCCGATGTTCAAGGACATGAACGTCGAGCTGCCGATGATCACCAAGATCGTGCTGTTCGTTGGCACCACATTGCGCGACTGGTGGTGGCTGCTCGGCATCGGAATTTTCGCGCTGATTGTTTTGCTGCGGCGGCAGTTGGCGAACCCGCCAACGCGGCTCGTGTTCGATGCGCGGTTGCTGACCATGCGCGTGTTCGGGCCGCTGGTATCCAAGCTGGAAACTGCACGTCTGGCGCGCACTCTGGGAACTTTGCTCAAGAATGGCGTTCCCTTATTGACCGCGCTCGGTATCGGTCGCAACGTGCTCGGCAATAGTGCGTTGGCCGAAGCGGTCGACAAGGCGACCGAAGAAGTCAAGACCGGCGGCGGTCTGGCCTTCGCCCTGTCGCAGAGCAAACGCTTTCCGAAGCTCGCCGTGCAGATGGTCAGCGTTGGCGAGGAATCCGGTGCGCTCGACGACATGCTGCTGAAAGTTGCCGATACTTTTGACGTGGACGTCAAGAACACCGTGGATCGTCTGCTCGCCGCCCTAGTGCCGGTAATGACCGTGCTGATGACCGGCATGGTCGCAGTCATCATGATGGCGATCCTGCTGCCGATTCTGAACATCACCAGTTCCATACAATGAGATAATTATGGATATGTATAAAATGTCACCGCGCGCTCTGCGTTCGATCAATCAGCGCACTTTCGCTGCGCGCCAGCGCGCCGCAGGTTTTACCTTGATCGAAATGATCGCGGTACTGGTGCTGATCGGCATCGTCATGGCGATCGTCGGCGGCAAGGTGATGCAGAATTTCCAGAGTGGCGAATACAAAGCCGGCGTCGCGGGCGTGCATTCGCTGGAGATGAAGGTGCAGGCGTACATGCTCGACAACGGCTCAGCGCCGCCAAACCTGAACGATCTGGTCACGCGTCCCGGCAACGCCACGAACTGGAACGGGCCATATGCGAAGCCCGGCGATCTGAAGGATCCGTTCCAGCATCCGTTCTTCTACAAGGCGCCCGGCGAGCACGGCGATTTCGACATCATCTTCTACGGCAAGGATGGTGCAACGGGCGGTGACGCTCTTAACAAAGACTACGGTAACTGGGAGTAAGCCGCGCGGTGCGTCGCAGCGGCGAACGATTCATGCGTCACGTGCGCGCCGGCCAGCGGGGCTTCAGCCTGATCGAGATGGTCGCGGTCATCGTCCTGATCGGAATTGCGATCAGTGTGGTATCGCTGTCGTTTTCCAAGAGTATGAGCAACGCCCGGATTCAGGCAGCCAGCCGCGATCTGGTCGCCGCGCTGCGCTACACGCGTGGCCAGGCGATCGTGAAAGGGCAGCAGACGGCGCTGGATCTTGATCTGCAGAACAATACCTACCAGGCGCCCGGACGCGCCCTGATCAAGCTTCCGGCCGAGATGCACATGACCCTGCTCACCGCCGATAGTGAACAGACCAGTTCCATGTCGGGGCGCATCCGCTTTTTTCCGGATGGCGCTTCGACTGGTGGCCACATTTCGGTCTTCATGGGCCAGCGCGAGTGGCGCATCAACGTCAGCTGGCTCACCGGGCAGGTTGTGCGCGAAGAAGTTGCGGCGCGTTAGTTGTTTTGTATAGTTTTTCATTAGTGGAATTCTGAACCAGATCATGCTGCGTTTTCGCTCG
This sequence comes from Pseudomonadota bacterium, assembly GCA_025351555.1. Classification (GTDB taxonomy): domain Bacteria; phylum Pseudomonadota; class Gammaproteobacteria; order Xanthomonadales; family Rhodanobacteraceae; genus Rudaea. Next base: position 3,791 of record JANXVS010000493.1, read on the forward strand.
CCAATCCGCATGCCGCCGTCGCGACAGGCCGGCTTCACTCTGATCGAACTGGTCGCGGCCTTCGTGATCTTTGCGCTCGGCTTCGGCGTGCTGTTGCAGATCTTGAGCGGCTGCCTGCACACCACGGCGCAATCGGCCGACTACACCCGGGCGTCGTTGTGGGCGCAATCGCTGCTGGATGTCCAGGGCGTTGGCGAGACTTTGCGCGAAGGCGACGACAGCGGGAATTTCGACGACAAGTACAGTTGGCGACTGCGTGTGGGCAAGATCCAGCCGCCGGAAGAGCCGCAGGCAGCCACGCCGCCAGCAGGAAATCAGGCAGCAGGAAATCAGAATGGGCAGGCAGCGGTTATGACGCCGGTGGCCAGCAACATCGATCTGTACCAGCTCGAATTGGTGGTGAGCTGGGGCAGCTACTACATGACCCACAATGCGCGCTTCGTCACCCTGCGCGCAGTCACGCCGGACAACGGCCAGGCCCAAGCGGCGGGCGGCCAGTTCTTGCCGAGCACCCCGGCGCGGCGACGTGCCAAACCATGATCAGTGCTGCCATGATCGGCGCTGCGCCAATGCGCCACGGCGCGCGGGGGTTTTCCCTGCTGGAGGTGCTGCTGGCCATCATCCTGCTTGGGCTGCTCATCGCCGGCGCGTACAGCGGCATCCATGCGGCGGCCAATGCGATGCGGGCGGGTGAAGCGGCGATCGATCGCGCCGATCGCCTGCGCACCGCGCAGGAATTCTTGCGCCATCAACTCAGCCGCATTCTGCCGCTGACCTGGGCCCAGAACCAGGATGGTACGACCAAGGTGTTCGAAGGCAAGCGTGATTTCATGCGCTTCGTCGCGCCGATGCCGGGCTATCTGAGCCGCGGCGGCCCGTATGTGCAAACCCTGGAACTGGCGCGCGGCAAGGACGGCCTGCAATTGCGCTTCGCCGATACGATGCTCAACGGATTCGATGTGGATAAATCCAGAAGCGGCGATGTTGAGCCCGTAGTGCTGCTCGATCACATCCGCGATGGCCGCTTCGAATACCAAACTTTGGACGAGCAGGGCAAGCTTGCCGGTTGGAGCAGCGACTGGCCCGATGCGGCCGTCACGCCGTTGCTGGTACGCATCCAGCTGAGCATGCAGCCCGGCATCCAGATGCCCTGGCCGGTGCTCGACGTGCCCTTGATGCTCAATGCCGGCGCGGTGCGGGCGCTACCGGTCCGGCGCACCGTGATCCGTCCGGGAGCGGACGGATGACGCTGCTGCAAGCCATGTCTGCGCGCAGGCGTCAGCGCGGTGTGGCGCTGATCCTGGTGCTGTGGGTCATTGCGCTGATGAGCGTGCTGCTCGGCAGCTTCGCCCTGATCGCGCGCACCGAAAACCTGCAAGCCCGGCATCTGCTGGATGCCACGACCGCGCGCTACGCCGCCGAGGCGGGGTTGGAGCGCGCGGTATACGAATTGCAGCAATCCGATCCACTCACGCGCTGGGTCGGTGATGGCCGCCCCTACGAGTTCGTCTTCGACAACGCTCAGGTGCATGTCGAGCTCACCGAAGAAACCGGCAAGATCGATATCAACAGCGCCGACGATACCCTGCTGCAATCGCTGTTTGTTTCCGTGGGCGCCAGTAGCGATCAGGCCGTCGCGCTGGCCGCCGCGATCCAGGATTGGCGCGATCCCGACGACGCCGCACTCCCCAATGGCGCCGAGGCTGCCGATTACAAGTCGGCGGGCTTGGCCTACGTCCCGCGCAACGCGCCGTTCCAGACCGTCTCGGAAGTGCAGCAGGTGCTTGGCATGAACTATGAGCTGTACGCTCGGATCGAGCCGGCCATCACTATTTATGGCAGCGGTACTGCGCCGAATGCGGCCTATGCGCCGCTGCAGGCCCTGCTCGCGCTGCCGGGCATGACCCCGGATCTGGCGCAGCAGTTGATCGCCGCACGCCAACAAGTTCAACCCGGCCAGCCCGGCGCAGCCGGCTTGACCTTGCCCGATGGTACCCCGATCGTGGCGAATGCCGGCGGGAACACGTACACTGTCAAATCGCGTGCCACGCTTGCGAACGGCGCCAGCACCGTGCTCGATGCCAGTATCCGCTTGGGCGGAGTCGGCGCCGCCGGAAGGCCTTACACCGTGCTGCGCTGGCGCGACGACGAGCAATCCCGATGAGTACTATCACCGACGCGCTCGACATCACCCTTGCCCGCCTGCGAACGCGCTATGCCAGAACGCCGCTGCCGCGATTCCTGGCTTGGTGGGGGCGCGAGCTTGCCGCGTTGTTGCCGGCGCGCTGGCATGCGATGCTGGCCGAGCGCTCCGATGCGCTGCTGCTGGAAAGCCAGGGGCCTGAACTTGTGCTTTGGCGACAATCCGGCGACGCCAGCGCCGAGCTTGGCCGGATTGCGGCCAATGAGCCGGCCGATGTGCAGAAAGCGGCCTACGCGCGTCTGCGCACGCAGATCGTCGATCCGAACCTGCGCCAGTTCTATTGCATTGGCAGGCAACGCACACTGCAACGCACGATCAGCTTGCCCGCCGCCGCCGAGGACAATCTGCGCCAGGTACTGATATTCGAGATGGACCGGCAGACGCCATTCAAGGCCGACCAGATATATTTTGATTACCACGTCGCGGCACGAGCGGCAGCCGATCGCAATCTGCAAGTTGACCTGACCGTTGTCCCGCGCGCGCAACTCGATG
>JANXVS010000502.1 GCA_025351555.1 Pseudomonadota bacterium
CCTTGGTGACGCGTTCGCGAGTCTTTGTTCGAGCGACTTCAGCATCGAGTTCTACAAGGATGAAGCGCATTGGGACTTTCATGTGCTGATTTTGCCGCAGCACGGCGTGTGCCGTAGTGCCTGATCCAGCAAAGCTATCCAACACGATGTCTCCCGGCCCTGCAACCATACCAATCAGATCAGCAATGACTTCTGAATCCTTTGGAAACGAAAAAGCGCCAGCACCGAGCATCGACTCAACTTCGAGCGTCGCCGCTCGACCATCCTTGTAGAACACACTCATCATCGGCTCTTCGTCGATTTCAAATAGATAGCTCTTTCGATTTGGAATCGTCGTGTGGTCTTTGCCAAAATGGATGCGCGGCGGGTCTTCGACCAATGCCGCCATAGTCGTGTCCTCCTCCCAGCGCCATCCTGTCGAAGGAATCGCGCAATGCTCGTGCGTGACGGGATGGAGGATTGTATAGCGCGGTCGATTCTCGCGACCATCATCTGGCCCGGCAAAGTCCGCTGCGAAATACAAGCCGCGTTTATCTGACCAGTTGTAGTGCTTGTGAGATTTGCGCGGATCAGTCTTGGGTAATGTCCGATACCACGCCATCATGGCTTTGCGAATCCCGACATGATCATCGCCATGTGACTTCCGCAGACTTTCATAATACTCAAGCACTTCATCGGCGCCGGCCTTTTTACGTCGCCACTTGATGTTCCGCTGTTTCAACAAGGCTTTGTTGCGCGCGAAGGCAACGATGTATTCGTGAGTGACTGAGACCAGTTTTGAGTCACCTTTTTTTCCCTTCTCCCAGATGATCGTGGCGACCTCGTTGGATGATCCGAAGACCTCTCGCATCAACGCCTGCAAGTTTCCAACTTCGTTATCGTCAATCGAAACAAAAATCGCCCCATCCTCACGCAAAAACTGCCGCAGCAGCACCAGCCGCGGATACATCATGCACAGCCACTTGTCGTGGCGGCTGAGGTCTTCACCTTCGCGACCGACGACTTCATGCAGCCACTTTCGGATTTCGGCGCTGTTGACGTTGTCGTTGTAGGCCCAGCCTTCGTTGCCGGTGTTGTACGGCGGGTCGATATAGATGCACTTCACCTGGCCGGCGTAACGCGGCAGCAGGGCTTTGAGCGCGTGCAGGTTGTCGCCCTGGACGATGAGGTTGCCTTCCGTTCGCCCTGAGCTTGTCCAAAGGCGTGCTTCGACAGGCTCAGCACGAACGGCGGGACAAGACAATTCCGGCACCGGTTCCAGCAGCCGCGTGGGCACATCGCGATGATGCTTGACTACCGCTTCCTTGCCGATCCAGGTCAGTGTGGGCATGTCACTCCGTGGTAATCCTCTGCATGCATGTGATCATCGATTATGCACTCGCCCGGCGCTTTGCTTTCGGCGCCAACGATATGCGCAAGTCGCAGCCCACGGCGTCGGCGTAACGGCGCAGTGTGGCAATCGATGGCGCATGCTTGCGGCTGCCGGCGCTCGATTCCAGCCGCGCCACGGATGCTTGCGCGATGCCCATGCGTTCGGCGACCTGCGCTTGAGTGAGCCCCGCCCGCTGGCGGGCACTGAGCAGTTCATTTAGCGCGGCGAATTCGTCGGCCAGCGCAGCATAGGCCGCTGCATAGCCCGGACGTTTCATCCATCGTGCATGCGTTGTATCTACGTCGAAAGGAACAGGGTTGTAGCGTTCGCGGTTCATGTCTTTACCTCTCTCAGCCGAGCGCGTGCGATTTCAAGGTCGCGCGCCGGAGTCTTTTCGGTCTTCTTGATAAACGCATGCAGGATAACAATGCGGGCACCGACTGCGGTGCAGTAGAACGCGCGGCCGATACCTTCGCGTCCCTTGGCGCGTACCTCCAACAATCCACCGCCCATCGCACGCGTATGCGGTAGCCCCAAGTCGGGGCCGTGCTGCGCCATCGTTTCGGAGATGCGCAAGAAACTGGCACGAATGCCAACCGGCCACGCTTCGACCAGCGCCGCAACCTTGTTGCTGTAGAACGTCAATTGCCATGCAGCCATTATAGCATTCTTGTTATTGCTTGATGTGCTTGCGAATTGGCAAGTAGACGATGCCGGGATTATACGTCCAGCATCGCCACTGATAGCGTATGCGCCAGCGTTCAATCGCAATCTTGGGGCGTCTGCTTGCCCATAGCGCTGGAACCCACCAGTTCGGGAAGCTCACCCTGCCGCGCCACCAGTATCGTGGAATTGGCCTTGAGCTTGCGCTGTTCCTTGATTCGATCACACAGTGCCGTGTCGTCGAGCTTGCGCGCTGCGCTTTCCATCCAGCTCAGTTCAAAGTCGTTCAATTGCGTCCAGTCCGGCGTGCCGGCTATTGCATCTTGCCATTCCAGGCGCGCCTCTTCCTTCTTGCCCATCTTGTTGAGAATGTCGCCGCGCAGCGCGCGATAGGCGCGGGTCGGTTCCATTTCGATCGCGGAGTCGACGGCCGCTAGCGCTTCGTCGAAGCGGTCGTTGCGCCAGTGCAGCAGGCCGGCGTTGAAACGCGTGATCGACCATTCGCCCGCCTGCGCGTAACTATCCAGCGCGCCGTCGCGGTCGCCGATTTTTTCGCGATAAATGCCGCGCAGGTTGAGCAGGTATTGGCTTTGACCCTGCTCCTGCATCGTCAGGCTGACGAAGTGCAGCGCCTTCTCGTATTCGCCCAAGGTGGCGCAGTCGCGCGCGTGCTGTTCGAACGCCGCGCCGTATTCTTTGCGCGGGATTTCGTCGTTGCGGATCGCTTCCTCGCGTTCGAGCATCCGGCAGCGCACGAGTTGGCCGGGATCGCGGTGCATGATGGGCGCGTCGAAGCGATGCAGGAAGGGCTCGGTATCCGGATCGTCCAGTCGCGACAGGCGCAATTCCACACACTGGTTGTCGTCCATGCGCCAGTCGAGCGCCAGGCGATCGGCTGTCGTCACCGGCGCCGGAAGGTTCCACAGGGTACGTCCGACCAGGCGCTGTTCATCGGCGATCACTTCGACGGCGATCTCGGCTGGCTTGTTCTTGCTGTTGCGCGGCGGACGCAACAGGGTGGACGCCTTCGACGCATTCGGCACCGCATCGCCGGCGCGCATCAGGGGCACACTGCCGGATACCACGCGCAGCGAGAGTTCGGCACTGCACACGGGAGCGACGAGTGGTTCGCCGAATACCTGCAAGCTCAGCGCCTGCAAGGCCGCGCCGCGTGCGACGGTGCCTTGAAGTTCTTCGGCATCGCCGAGCATCACCCGGTGTGCATCGGGGAATTTTCTTGCGAGGGCTTCCTGCACCGGCGGCAACAAGCTGCTCGATCCGCATAACAGAATTCCGTGGATGTCCTCAGGTTCCAGTCGGGCACGCATCAGCGCCTGCACGACCGGCGCGAACATGGAGCTGCGTTGCACGAACTCGTCGCCGGCTTCCGGCGGCGGATCGGAATCGAGAAACGGCTTCATCAACGTGCGCAACTGCGCGACGGACAGGCTCGGGTTGTTCAGCGTCAGGGTCCGGCCATTCCAGTTGACCGTCATATCCACACTGCGGCTGTCGGCGTCGTCGTCGATCGCAAGGCGAGCGGCGAGGTGTTCGCTCATGCGGCGGCTCAGCACGATCTTGAGACGTTCGGCGACCCCGAGCAGTTGCGGCTCGATGCGGCGACGCTTGTCGTCCCACGACATGGCGTAGCGATCCAGGTCGTTCTGTTTAAGCAGCTCCGGAATCAACACATCGTGCACGATGGCGCGGTCGATGTCGCCGCCGCCAAGCCGGTGATAACGGCTGGTGCCCAAAAGCCGCGCGCCGAGCGTGCCGCCGCGCACTGTGTCGACGCGAAAGATGGCGACATCGCAGGTGCCGCCGCCAAAGTCGAATACCAAGACGTTCGCGTCCTCGCGCAGCAAGACCTCGGCTTTCTCCGGACTGCGGAATTTCAGATCGACAAAAGCCGCATAGGGTTCATCCAGCAAGCGGATGGCATCCTTGGCGCCGTCTGCGTCGAACGCCTTTTCGGCGGCGCGCACGGTCGCCAGGCGCTGCGCACCGTGAAACGACGCCGGCACGGTGACGACGCCGGGAAACTTGGCCCAGCGCGCGATCGGGTCGTCGACGCCTTCGCGCAAGTGGCGCAAGAGTTGGCTCGCGATATCGACCGGCGTGCGGAAGCCCTTCGGTGCACGCGCGTAGGTGTAACGCAAGCCGATCAGATTCTTGGTGTCGTAGAACAGCGTGCGCTCACCATCCACGGCAACCACCGATGGCACGGCAACGCGTGCGGTGCCATCGACCTGCGGAAAACGCAGACACTCGCACGACAACTTTCCGGTTTCCGGATCGAAGTGCGCATAGGCGACGCTGCTCTTGGTGGTGCCCAGATCGATGCCAAGTGCGACGGCGGCCTTGCCCTGCGCGCGCAAGCGATTCAGCAACCGCAGTTCCAGATCATAACGGTTCATGGCGTCACCCGTGTTTCGCCGCGGTTCGCGGCAAGAGTATTGAACCGGGATGGCGTCTCAGGGCTTGCGACGGCCGAGACTGCGGAGAAGAACAGGCAAGCGTTTATTTGCTTTCCTGATTAGCGCCGAACCTCATCTCGTCATTCCCGCGAAAGCGGGAATCCAGTGCTTTTTCGAGGACTTGGCCGATGCGAAAAGCGGAAGGCGCTGGATTCCCGCCAAAAGCGTGCGGGAATGACGAGCTAACGCTGGTTTCAGCTCATGCCACGGCTGAGATTCGACGCTAATCAGGTTTGCTTTTGGATACACCTGCTATGAACAAAGCCGAGTCAGAGCGGCTTTTGTGGTGCGGGAAAAACTCTAAGATGGTGCCCGGGAGAGGCATTTCTGGTTGTTGGGGGAAAATTCGTTTTTCTGAACTGCCGGCGCAGAAAAACAGCCAGGCGTACGGTCGCCAGGGAAATAGTCGTAGGGATTTGACGCCCCCCCACACACACAAAAAAAGGCATCGCCGATCGGTCTAGAATGTATTCTACGAAAAGATGTGCGGGGACGTTGAACGCTTCACAGGAAGAACGCGCCCATCCACTCCGCCGCAATGCAATATTTGCGATTCGCCACTTCTCCGACACGAGGCTATATGCATATCTTCAACAAACTCATCGCGCTCATGCTGTCAGTCATGTCATTTCAGGCAACTGCACAGACAATCATTGTTCCGAAACCCGTGCCATATTCCGCCGACAGCGATATCGCTGGCAACATCAAGCATGAATGTGCCATTGACGTTAAGTTGGCAGACTTCATCGCAGACTATGCCAAGGCACGCAAGATTACAGTTTCGTTTATGGGGGAAACCAATCCCACAATTCCGGGCCGTGTGTTAGTGCTGGAGATTCGCGATGCCCAGTCGTCCGGGAATGCGTTCCTTGGGCATCATAAATCCACGACCGTTCGCGGGCAGTATTATGAAGACTCCAAACTGATTGGCAGCTTCAAGGATCGTCGCGACTCCATGGGAGGATTGTTTCAGGGGTTCAAAGGTTCCTGTTCGGTGCTCGGTCGCACTGTGAGAGCAATAGGCCAGGATATTGCGGAGTGGATGGTGCATCCCATTACCTGATTAGCGCTAATCCTCAGCCCAGAAGGCGGGAGAAACGGCGCGGTTGAGCCATTGTGGCTAGCATCGTCGACGCAGGACGTTCGCGATCGAGAATCTTGCTGAAACCCGCATCG
>JANXVS010000378.1 GCA_025351555.1 Pseudomonadota bacterium
CTCACAACGCCGCTACGAACGAAACCCAGCAGGCGAACGTCGCCCAAGAGGTTTCGCTTGTCCGCATCTATGTTCTGCGCGCGACCTATCTACTGCTCGTGATTGGGCTCAGCGGGATGATCGTGCCCGACGTGGTCAGCCACCCGGTGATCAGCCGAGGTGTCATCCCGAGCCTGCTCGGCGCCGTATGGGTGCTGGCGTTCGTCGGCCTCAAATACCCCCTCGAGATGCTCCCGCTGCTAATGTTCGAGTTCGCATGGAAGTCCATCTGGATGGTGGCTTACGGTTTGCCGCAATGGTCCGCAGGACAACTGCCACCGACCTTCGCCGAAGATTCCTTCAACATCGGCCTTGGCGTCATCCTTATGCCGCTCGTGATCCCATGGGGCTACGTTTACCGTCATTACGCAAAGCAGTCAGGCGCGCGCTGGCGTTGACCAAAGGCGTCATCGCTTGAGGAGATCTGACATGACTTCTACCGCGGCTTCCGCGCCACTGGACATGAGCGAAAGGAGCATCATACAAACGCGCGGTCGCGGAGTCGCCCGAATCAGCGGCGACTGCGAACACCGCCCGCGCCTCGGCGCTTCCTGACGCGAACGTGGCAAGCGGCGCAAGCAAGGCGGTCACACGACGTAATTGCATCGGGATTTCCCAAAGCACTAGATAACATCCCAGGGAAAATACCCTTTCTGCAAAATTACACCTGCCAGCGAATCGATCTGCGCGTCTTCGTTGCGGGTTAGCCCGCGCACATTGCGCGACATGCGCCGGCGCGCCTGTTTGGTGAAGACTTCGGCGATCTTCACCGCACTCTCGGCGTCGGCATGGTTTGCTTTCACCAGCGAATCGGCGCGCGACAACGTGCACAAGCCGACGAACATGTCGATGCCAAGATCGGCGATGCGCTTCTGCTGATACTGCTGATCGGCCACTTTCTTGCCATGCTTGCGCAGCAGCGCGTCAGCGGACTTGGATAACTCCACGACGTACTTCTCGTAGCTCTCGGCAGCTTTGCGCAAGGTCGGATGAAGTTCGCGCAGAATCTTGTCGGTGCCGTAGCCGGTGGTTTCGCGCACGCGGCGCCCGGCGTAGCTGCTGAGTACGCCAAAGCCCTTGATCGGGTCGTTGAAGATATTTCCGAACGCCGACTTCAGTCCCGTTAACGTGTTGCCTACGTCCTTCAGACCGGACAGTGCGATATACAAGCGCAGGATTTCGTTCGTGCCTTCGAAGATCGAAAGAATGCGCGAGTCGCGCGTGACCTGCTCGTAGGGAAACTCGCGCATGAAACCGTTGCCGGCGGCGATTTGCAGCGCCTCGTGTGCGGCACGCTGGATCGCGTCGCTGGCGAAGACCTTGCTCATCGCCGCTTCGACGGAATAGTCCTCGCAGCCCGAATCGATGTAGTGCGCAACCATCCAGACCGCGCTTTCGGCGGCAAAACAGTCGATCGTCATCTGCGCGATCTTCTCGCGTACCAGGCCAAACTCGGCAATCGCCTGCCCGAACTGCTTGCGCTCCTTTGCCTGCGCCGTGGCGAGCCTGATCAGCGCCTTCATCCCGCCGACCGCGCCGCCGCCGAGGCCGGTGCGACCGTTGTTGAGAATCGCCATCGCGACCTTGAAACCCTTGCCGACTTCGCCGAGCACATTTTCCGGCGGCACACGCACGTCGGCGAACGCGACGGTCGTCGTCGACGAAGCGCGGATACCCATCTTGTCCTCGTGCGGGCCGTGGCTGACGCCGGGCCATTTCGCTTCCACGATGAACCCGGTCATCTTGCCTTCGGGCGTGTCGGTCTTGGCGAACACGGTATACAAATCCGCAATGCCGCCGTTCGTGATCCAGATCTTTTCGCCGCTCAAGGTCCAGCTGCCGTCGGCATTCCTGCTCGCCTTGGTGCGTACCGAAGCCGCATCGGAGCCCGCACCCGATTCAGTCAGGCAGAACGCGGCGATCATTTCGCCGCTCGCCAGTTTCGGCAGATAGCGAGATTTTTGGTCGGTGCTGCCGAACAGCAGCACACCCTTCATGCCGATGGAACTGTGCGCGCCGATGGTCAGCGACACCGAGCTGTCGTGACTGCTGGTTTGGCCAAGCACGCGTGCGTAGGCCGCGTTGGATAATTCGAGCCCACCGAACTGCTCGGGAATGATCAGCCCGAACAGGCCCATGTCGCGCAGCGCCTGGATGAACTCGGCCGGCTGATGCGCGTCGCGATCCCAGTGTTTGAAATCGGCGTGTTTGTCGCCGAGAAAATGGTCAATCGCATCGACCATCGCCGTGAGCATCTCACGATCACGCTCGCGCATGGCCGGATAGGGAAACAGGTTTTCCTCGAGTATTTCGCCGAAAAACAGGTTTTTCGCGAAGCTCTGATCGCGTTTTGGACTATCGCTGCTCGCGGCCTGGGCGGGCGCGTTGTCGGTGACTTCGTTCACGGGCGATTCCCCATCGCAATGGCGGTGACGCAGTGTCCGTCCACGGCACGCCGCTGGCAAGCGCTGGCGGGGTTTCTCGTCTATGCCCGCCGCAGCGACCAAAACCCTACCTGATTAGCTTCGTTCCTCAGCTTAAAAAATTGCTCGTTTGACGCAGAATCGGCTCTGCGCAAGGGCCACAGAG
>JANXVS010000535.1 GCA_025351555.1 Pseudomonadota bacterium
CGGCTCGTCGTAAGATACGGGTCTACGAATCTCTAGAAGCTTAAGTAAGTGCCATTGGGGCTAGACCAGCCGTTTAGGGAGCCGATGAATAAGCCCTCATCCCAGCGAAGGCTGGGATCCAGTTCTCCCGTCAGATTGAGAAAAGAACTGGATGACCAGCTCCGCTGTTGAAAGCCCCGCCTACGCGGGAATGACGAGCAAAAACTTGGTCTGGCCTTCCTTACGTAAACTTGAACGCAGGCGTCCAGTTGCCGCTTGGCGCATAGGACGTGCGACGCTGGCGCATGCGCGCCTGCAGTTCAGCACGACGGCCTTCCAGCCATTCCTCGCGGCCGAGGGTCCCGGCATCCGCGCCGCGGCGTGTGGCTTCGTCACTGCGGAAGGCGCAAAAATCGGCGTAGGCTTCGATCTCCGGCTGCAACACGCGTTCGGCCAGCTCGATCATGATGGCGTCATCCAGGAAGCCGAGCACCGGGACGTGGTCCGGGATCAGATCTTCCGGGTCGGCGAAATAGGTCAGCGCGGCGACCACGCGGCTGCGATCCTCGGCGGCCAGGCCCCAACCCTCGTCGCCCACCATCGCGACCAGATTTTCCACCGCGGCCAAGCGCGAGCGCACGAATTGCGGCATGTTCTGGCCTTGCGACTGGGTAAACGCCTTGCTCGCCTCGTCCAGAATCTGTTGCGCAGTCTTGCCCGCAGCGCGTTGTTCGGCGCGCTCCATCGCCTGCATGAAGAAGGGCAGATCCTCGTCGGAAATTTCGATCGTGAACTCTAGGGCCATGACGCAATTGCCTATGCAGGGGGTCAATCCGTTCAGACTATCCAGCCGCGGCGGGCGCGTCAATTGCGGCAAGCGTTTTTTAAAGAATTGAATGCAGTCCTGCGCCAAAAGCGGTCACGATCCGGGTGTAGATGGTCTTGAGCGGCAGGCTGACTTCCGGGAAGTCGCCGACATCGGTATAGCAGTCGTGGAAATGCGCATCGTTCAACGCCAGCGGCGCGCAACCGGGGTTGAGCTCATAACTCGTCGCATAGCGGAAGGGCCACAGGTCGAACAATGGCAGGGCGGTGGACAAATCGCTGATCAAATTGTTCAGCTGGCTCAGAAAGCCCGAGTGCGGTCGTCGCGCGATCGTCCAGGCATTGTCTGGCTCGGTGTCGCGCAGGATCGAGGCACGCAAAGCGCTGGCGAAGGCGCGATCATGGATGATGAAACCGGACTCGGTGTTGTAGTGATCCGAGCGCGGATCGAAATTGTGTGAGCCGATCAGGGCGATGGCATCATCGATGACAATGGACTTGGCGTGCAGGCCCAGACGCACGCCGTGGTGCTTGAGTGGCGCGCGCCCGTATTTGCGGTAGCGCGCCACGCTGTCGCCATCGTCGCCCAAGGCAGCGTAGTTTTCGATCAGGTCCGTGGCTTCCACCGGAAACGGCTTGAACTCGTGAATCTGGAAGCCAAGCTTCATATAGCGCTTTTTATATTTGTACGAGAGCGCGTAGACGTAGAACGCATCGGTCGCCGCGAGTGAATTGGTTGATACCAGCACCTGCACCGACGGATGGGTCTTGTGCAGATCGGCGAACAGGCGCCGCGCCGTCTTGCTCAGCACCAGGTAGGGCGTTTGCAGGACGATTTGCGACTGCGCGCCGCGCAACAGTTCGGCGATGTGCTGGCTCAGCTGATGGCTTTGCGGCTGGTCGGGCGCGTCGGATTTGTCCGGTGCGTCAGAAAAATATTCCACCTCGCCGACCGCCATCGCCTGATCTGCGAAATGCGTGCGGATATAATCGGCGTCGTTCGCGCGCCGCGACAGAGCGGCCACGCGCGCCAGATCGGCGTAGCGGTGCATCGCATAGCCCGGTGCGTTGACGCCATCGTCGAGAATGCGTGCGGAGACGTCGCGCAGCCGGGACAGCGCGACACTGCGCCGGTGCTGCCAGAACGCATCGAACGTGGCGCGCATCGAATCTGCTGCGCTGCCGATGACCAGCACGTCGCGGTCGCGATAGTCGAACTCGTTGTCCCAGTCGAAATAGCGATTCTCGTAGTTGCGGCCGCCAGCGATACCGATCTGTCCGTCGATCAAAAGCAGCTTGTTGTGCATGCGCTGATTGAACTGGAAAAAGCAGCAAAGTATACCTGCGGCGAATTCCAGCGGCTGCGTGCGCGCCTTGTGGAACGTCGGGTTGTAGACGCGCAACTCGAAATTTGCGTGCGCGCGCGCCAGCTGCGCCAGCAATTGCATGTCATCGAGCGAGAACAGTTGATCCACGATCACCCGCACCCTGACTCCGCGTCGCGCGGCCTTGACGAGTTCGTCCAGCATCAGGTAGCCGGCATCGTCCGCGGCAAAGATGAACGTCTGTATGTCGATGCTCGTGCGCGCGGCGCGAATCAGATGAATGCGCAGCAGCAGCGAATCCTCGCCGCGGTCGAGCAGATTGACGTAGTGCGCTGGCGTATCAGGTCGCGATTCACGCTGCGCTTGTTGGACCAGAGCCTGGTAGGGCGAAGCGATGGCGCAGGTGTCGGCGGCGGTGCAATCGAGTGCGCGATCCTGCGCTGCGGCCGCGGTCGCAGCGGCACGCCGCGCGTGCAGGCGATCGACCGCGCAGCCACTGAGCAGCATCAACGCGACCAGCAGCGACAGCGCGCGCGCAGCGGCGTCGCACGGGCAGCGTCCTGGGATCATTGCGTGGCTTCCGCGCCGGGTAGCACATAGACGGAAAAACCCAACTGCACTTTGTCCGACAGCGCACCGCGCCGCGAACGCATGCCGAAGTCGCTGCGCCGGATCGTGCCCGTGGCTTCGACGGGGCAGGCGTGCGCGACGGCTTCAGGACATTCCGATGCCGTCAGTTCAAAGCGCGCGCGCCGGGTGGCGCCGCGAATCGTCAGCGCACCAGCGATGCGGCCGCCGCTCTTGAGTCGGGTGAGCGGAAAGGGATCCGATGCAAACTGGATTTGTGGATAATGCGTCGCGTCAAAGAACTCGGCGGATTTGACCCAGGCTTCATTGCTGGCGCTGCGCATGTGGACGGCATTGACGTCGATGCGGGCATCGACGCTGGCGCTGCCATGAAAGCGGTCGATGCTGATGGCGCCCTGTAGCGTGCCGAAGCGGCCGTGTACCGGAATCAGCCACATCACGCGCACCTCGAATTCCGCCAGCGAACGTGCCGGATCCAGCGTCTGCACGTCACGACTGGATTGGTCAGCCGGCGCGGCGCGCAGCACGCAGGTGACGCACAAAGCCAGACCCATCAGCAGCGACCGTATCCATAACAGCCACCGCGCCACGGCGAAGTCTTCAGGGCGACCAGAACGCCTTGAGTACGGCGCTACCCGGCTCGGCCAGGCCGTCCAGTTCCAGCCAGACGACACCGCCGGGCGGCACGCCGCGAAAATCGCCGGACTGGCCGGTGGCGAGCAACGCCACCAAGGTCTCGAACCCCGGGTTGTGCCCGACCAGCATCAGGCGGGCGGTGTCGGCGTGTTCGTCGATCAGGCTCGCCAACTCACCGGCGGTCGCGTCGTAGATGCGCTGTTCGTCCTGCGCCGCCACATCGCCGAGTGCTTCGGCAAGGGTTTGTCGCGCGCGTCGCGCCGGAGAGCAAAGCACCAAGGCCGGCAGCGCGGCATGTTCACGCAGCCAGTGTCCGGCGTCGCGCGCTTCGGTGATGCCGCGCGCGCTCAAGCCGCGGTCGGTATCGTTGGTGGTCGGCGCGGCATTGTCGGCGTGGGCGTGGCGCAGCAGTATGATCTCGCGTTTCATCTAGATTCCTTTGGTCGCTGCATCATGCCTGATTCAATCGGGTTCGATTCAATCATGCCCGAACCGCGCTCATATGTGCGATCGCCGTTCAACCCAGCTTCTTCAGCCATCGCAGCAGCTTGTCCCAGTCTTGCTGATGGGTGCGGATAAGTTCGGAGTGGTAATCGAAGATGCTCTTGCCCAGACCCGCCACGAGCACATAGCCTTGGGTGTCGCGCAATTGTGCGAGCAACGGAAATGGCAGGCGCTTGATGTCCTCCACAGCCTGCTGCGAGGCCGTGGTCCAGGGTTTGAGCCGGTTGCCAACTAGGCCGACCGCGACCTTGCCGCGCTTGATCCGTGCCAGGTTTGCGATTTCGGCGAGAAAGTTTTCGCTGGCTTCCAGATCGATGCGCGAGGGCAACACCGGGATCAGCAGGGCGTCGATGCCGTCGAGCAGTTCGGCCAACTCGCCGGCACGGATTCCGGCAGGCCCATCCACAATGACGCGCTCTGCGTCCGCCGGAATTTTGTGCTGCCAATCGTGCTTGAGGCCGGAGATCGCCAGCACCGCAGCCGGCAGTCCGGCACGCTTTTCGGCCCAGCGTTGACTGGAGCCTTGGCGGTCGGCATCAACCAGCACGGTGTTCTTGCCATCCTGCGCGAAGTGCGCGGCGAGGTTCGTCGC
>JANXVS010000598.1 GCA_025351555.1 Pseudomonadota bacterium
CGGAGAGGAAAAGCCGACGGCGACGTTGCCTTCCAGAAAAGCACGAACCTCGTCCAGAGATACAAGCGATTGCGTATTGAGCATTACGATCATCCTCCAAGGATGACCGCTCAGGCTCAAGTGTCGTTGGAATCACGTAGCCCCCTCCAGGCTCATGTGTCATTGGAAGAGGCTGAAGCTGGACTTGCGCGCCCTTTCCCCGTACGCTTGCACCCGAGCGCAGGCCCGCCCAGCGCGCCGGCAAGCACCGGTGCAACGCACGACCCGTCCGCGCAGTCCGACTTTTTCAACGCCATGCCCATGCCCGAAACCGGCGCATAAGGTTCAGGTCAATCATTGTTCGTCCGGGAATTGCAGGGCGGCAATGGGATGGCGAGTTGCGGGGTTTCGCCTGCGGTCGCACCCGATCCTTCAACGGTGCAGCCTCCGCCACAAGGCGATGTTCACAAAGACGACTTTTTCTCAATTTTCCACATTGCCGATAAATGTACATGGCTGCGTGAGCAGCGCGAACGCATGACGAACCCGCAGGCATGACTATCCAGACCGTCGAAAGTCTCGATCACGAGGCGACGGGCATCTTTACCCCGGTGCCGCAGCAGCAGGAAATGCCGCTGGCGATGGTGCGTGGTCAGCCGGTGCTGGTGATGCCGCAGGATCTGTATATCCCGCCGGACGCGCTCGAGGTCATCCTCGAAGCGTTCGAGGGCCCGCTGGATCTGCTGCTGTACCTGATCCGGCGGCAGAATCTGGATATCCTGGACATACCCGTCGCCGAGATCACGCGCCAGTACATCGACTACATCGACCTGATGCAGGACATGCGCCTGGAACTGGCCGCCGAATACTTGGTGATGGCAGCGATCCTGGCCGAGATCAAATCGCGCCTGCTGCTGCCGCGGCCGCCGCAGGCCGAGAGTGTCGAAGGCGATCCGCGCGCCGAACTCGTGCGCCGCTTGCAGGAATACGAGCGCTTCAAAAAAGCAGCGGCCGACATCGAGGCCATGCCGCGGCTGGAACGCGATTTTTCCGTCGCCAATGCCTTTGTGCCGGACAAGAATGTGATTCATCTGCCGCCGCCGGTGGAATTGCGCGAATTGCTGCTGGCACTCAAGGATGTACTCAAGCGCGCTGAACTCACCGGCCGCCACGCGATTCAGCGCGAGGCACTATCCGTGCGCAACCGCATGAGCGACGTGCTCAATGCGCTGAGCGATGGCGGTTTTCATCCGTTTGAAAAGTTGTTCAATCCCGATGAAGGACGCCCAGGCATCATTGTCACTTTCCTTGCCCTGCTGGAATTGGCCAAGGAACACCTGATCGAGATCATGCAGAGCGAACCGCTGGCACCGATCTATCTTAAATCCCTAGCCACTGTATGAGTGCGATCGTCCCTGATCGCGAGAATCAAGAAGCGGTCATCCATGAGCGCATAGATATTTTTGCGATCATCCATGATCGCGGACATCAAGAAGCAGCCATCCATAGCTGCACTTTTAATAAAGAATGTACAAAATGATCGAATTTCCACAACTCAAACGCATCGTCGAAGCCGCCCTGCTTGCAGCCGCACAGCCGCTGTCGCTGCCCCAGCTGTTGGCCCTGTTCAGCGAAACCGAAATGCCCAGCCACGATGATCTGGCGCGCGCGCTCGAGGAACTTGGCCGCGATTGCGCCGAGCGCGGCGTGGAGTTGCGCGAAGTCGCTTCGGGTTTCCGCTATCAGATCCGCGAAGACGTCCACGTCTGGGTCGCGCGCTTGTGGACCGAGCGCCAGACCAAGTATTCACGCGCCCTGCTGGAAACGCTGGCGCTGATCGGCTATCGCCAACCGATCACGCGCGGCGAGATCGAGCAGATTCGCGGTGTCGCTGTGTCGACCAATATCATCAAGACCCTGGAAGAACGTGAATGGGTGCGCGTGGTCGGCTATCGCGACGTGCCTGGAAAACCAGCGCTGTTTGGCACCACTCGCATGTTTCTGGACTACTTCAACCTCAAATCGCTCGACGAGCTGCCCGCACTGAGCGAAATCCGCGATATCGAAGAGTTTGATCCACAACTGACCCTGGGGCCGGTCGCAATGTCCCCACTGGATTCAGAAGACGATAATGTAGCCGAAGAAAATATGGATGATGCGACATCTTCCCCTTTGCAAGATGATGCCCACGACCCCGCGGTGACCGTGGCGTCCGATTCCCTCCCCGCCCTCGATGGCGACCCTGAAACCACTGCCGCATCGCACGCCGATGCCGCCCCGGAGCACACCGCATGAACGCGCCCACGCGCACTGTCCTTTCTCTAAAACGCTCGCATGGCGATGTTCCCGCCGTCGAGGAGCGCCTGCACAAAGTGCTGGCCAACGCGGGCCTGGGCTCACGCCGTATGCTCGAACAACGCATCGAAACCGGAGAGGTGAAGGTCAACGGCGCGGTTGCCGTACTTGGCTCGAGCGTACGCGCGGGCGACCGCGTCGAGCTCGACGCCAAGCTCTTCGTCGCCGTCAACGACAGCACCGAACATGCGCAGGTGCTGGTGTTCCACAAACCTGAAGGCGTCGTCACCACGCGCGACGATCCGGAAGGCCGGCCCACCGTGTTCGAACAGCTGCCGCGCCTGAAGGGTGCACGCTGGATCACGGTCGGACGCTTGGATATCAACACCACCGGACTGCTGCTGTTGACCACCGACGGTGCACTTGCGCATGCATTGATGCATCCGAGCACCGAAGTCGAGCGCGAGTATATCTGCCGCGTTCACGGTGAAGTGCCGGACGAAACCCTGGAAAGGCTCAAGAGCGGCGTCGAGCTGGAAGACGGTCCGGCGCGATTTGAAGAGCTGGCTGTGATCAGTCGTGGCGACAGCCATTCCTGGTTCCGCGTGGTGATCCGTGAAGGCCGCAATCGCGAAGTTCGGCGCATGTGGGAATCCCAAGGAATGATGGTCAGCCGGCTCAAGCGCGTGCGCTATGGCAACATAGAATTGCCGCGCGGCTTGCTCAAGGGCCGCAGCGAAACCCTGGATGCGCCGTTGGTCAAAGCCTTGCGCACCCTGGTGGGCGCTGCCGATCCGGAACCGACATTGACGTTGCAGCCGGTGATCGGCCAGCGCCGGGCGAGCAAACCGAGCAATGAATTCCGCCCGGCGCCACGCACACAACAGGCGTGGACAGGCGCGGGCGACGAGGCCCGCGAAATCCGCGCCTACGATCGCATCCGCGAGGACAAGCCGTTTTCCACACGTCCCGGCGGCGGCCGAGGCAAGCCGGGCGGCAAGCGCAAACCACAGCGTGGCGGCGCACCACCGGGGCAAAATCGCGATCCGCGCATGGCCGGCCCGCGGCCACCGCGTCGTGGAGGACCACGTCCCGGTTCACCTGCTCAGGCGCATGTGGGCGTCTATCAGCCGCCACGCCCCTGGGCGGCCGGCGACAACGCCAACGGGCCGCGGCCACCGCGTCGCGGCCAATCACGCCCAGGCGGATTCAACGCGAACTCCCCAGCAGATCAACGCGGGCCGCGCAGACCCCAAGGTCAGGGCAAACCAGGCGGCTGGCGACCGCCGGTAACCGGTGGTTTTGCCGAACGCAACGAGCAACGTCCGCGACGTGCGGGCACGGGGCCGCGCGCCAATGCAAATTCCAACTATGCGCCACGCGGCGACCAGCAACCGCGTCGCCCCGATCAGGCGCTGCCGCGTGACGATATCGGCAATCGCATGCCGACTCAGGACAACCGCCCACAGCGCCCGCCGGGCGGTGGCAAGCCGCGCCGGCCGCAGCGTTAGTTCTTATTCCTGACCGGCGTCGTATCACTCGATACGACGCGGGCAGAAAAGTATACGAGTAGCTCTTTCTGCGACAGGACTAGTCGAGCTTCAGCGCCTTCTTGTCGCCCTGACGGCGCTTCTGTTCCTTGGCGTTGAAATCAGCTTCGCAGCCGTTGCGCTTGACCATGACGCAGTCCAGGTAGTCGCTCGCTTCAACCAGGGCGGCGCGGATCGCCTTACCTGCCGGCGTGTTTTCCTCATGTGCTAGGTTGCCGCCAAAGCCGCCGCGGTACACCGCGACCGAGACGCCACCACCCTTGCTGCGGCCCTCGACGGTGCGCGAGAAATCCACGTCGCCGGTTTCGGTGTTGATGACCCGTAGATCCACGGCAAGATAGGCCTCGCTCGACTTGCCGCCCAGGCCAATGCCCTTGAAGCTGAAGCCACCGCCGGTGCTCGAGGTGTTTTCCTCGTACGCGCTGACCGTGCCGGTGATGAGGTACTGCGCGCCGGTCAATTTGCCGATCTTCGCGCCGGTGCCGCGCGCGACGCGGCCGGACGCCGCAAGATTCTGCTCCTCCAGGACGTTCTGCAACTTCTGCCGCTCGACGATCTTGAAATCACCGCTGGAAGACAACTCATTGGAAAGCATGCCGGACAATTCCCAGCCGACGCCGCCGCGCCACCACGCTGCGCCCGACTGATTGGTGAATTCAGCCACACCGATCACTGGCTGTCCGCCCGCCAACGCACTGCCAGCCGCCGTCGCTGCGACCAGCGCCATTGCCACATTCAAAAGAAGCTTCTTCATGGTTCACTCCCCGTCAAAATGGATTTGAAACTCACTAGCGCAATCTCAAGCCGTAACATTCTAGCCATGTGTGCGCGCAAGATACCAGCGCACACGTGAACTTATTGTCTCCACGCGGGCATCACGTCGCAAACGTAGACTCCCACCTAGCTAAACGCCAGAAAGCCCATTTAGAGAACATTCCTATGCGTTCCTTCGCCCGCCGCCTGCGCTATTGCACCGCCTTGCTGACCGGTATCCTGCTGTTTCCAGCCCTCGTAACGGCTGCGCCAGCGAGTCACAACGGTGGTGGCATCGTCTGGCTGCGTTCGGATACCGACGCCTTCGCCCAAGCACGCGTGCAGCACCGCTTCGTGTTGCTGTATCTGGAAGCGGTATGGTGTCACTGGTGCCATGTGATGGACGAGAAAACCTACGGCGACGCCGGCGTGCGCGCGGAAATCGTCGCGCACTACGTGCCGTTGCGGATCGACCAGGATTTGCGGCCGGATCTGTCCGAGCGCTACAAGGATTACGGCTGGCCGGCCACCGTCGTATTCGCCGCGGATGGCAGCGAGATCGTCAAACGTCTGGGCTTTATCGAGCCGCCGCGTTTTCTGAAACTGCTCAAGGCAATCGAGGCCGATCCCTCGCCTGAATCGGCCGAAAGTGCGGACAACACGGAGGCAGCGCCTCGCGCCAGCGCGCTCGACGCGGCCACGCGCGCGGAACTTGGCAAGCGCCATCACGACACCTACGACAGCGATCTAGGTGGATTGGCGATTGGCCAGAAATTCCTCGATCGCGACAGCGTGGAATACGCGATTGCGCAAGCGCTCAACGGCGATGAAGGCGAAGCCGCAATGGCGCGCAAGACGCTCGATGCCGCACGTGCGCTGTTCGATCCAGCCTGGGGTGGCGTCTATCAATATTCGACCTACAGCGACTGGCAACATCCGCACTTCGAGAAACTCGCCACGATCCAGGCGCAGTATCTGCGCATCTACGCGTTGGCGTCGGCGGCATTTGATCGCAATGAAGACAAGCAGGCCGTTGGCAAGATCCGCCGCTATGTGGATACGTTTCTGAAAAGCCCGGAGGGCGTGTTTTATGTCAGCCAGGATGCTGATCTAAAGCCCGGCGAGCATTCGACCGCGTATTTCGCACTGAACGACAAGCAACGCCGCGCGCAAGGTGTGCCGCACGTCGATCAACATGTATACTCTTTGCAAAATGGACAAATCATCGAAGCGCTGGCGACCTGGAGCGAAGTCGGCGGTGACGCCGATGCGCTAGTCCAGTCTCGGCGGGCGGCAGACTGGATCATTGCCAACCGCGCCCTGCCCGGCGGCGGATTTCGTCACGATGCCAAGGACGCCGCTGGTCCGTATCTCGGCGATACGCTGGCGATGGGCCGCGCCTTCCTCGCGCTGTACCGCGCCAGCGCCGACCGCACCTGGCTCACCCGCGCCGCTGCCACTGCGGACTTTATCGCAGCGAATTTCAACCGCACGCAAGGCGGCTACATCAGCGCCAAGAGCAGCGGCCCGATCGCGGCCAAGCCGCATATGGACGAGAATATTTCACTTGCGCGTTTCGCCAATTTGCTCGCGCGCTACACCGGAAAAACCGAGCACCGTGCAATCGCAGAGTCGGCAATGCGCTATCTGGCCGATCCGCATGTCGCGTTCGCAGAAATCACCGAGCCCGGCATCCTGCTTGCAGACGACGAGTTGCACAGCGACCCCCTGCATCTGACCGTGATGGGCGCGAAATCCGATCCTGCTGCAGCACCACTATTCGCCACCGTGCAGCATTTACCACAATGGTACAAACGCGTGGAATGGTGGGACAAGGCAGAGGGCAAACTGCCGAATCCGGATGTGAGTTATCCCTCACCAAAACGCGCGGCGGCGTTTGTCTGCACCGAGAACCGTTGCTCGTTGCCAATTTATGAATCCGCAAAGATCGCGGAATTTCTGAAAAGTTCAATGGCGAAAAAATAGCTGGGCGCATTAACGTGACTGCAACCAGACGTTAACCGTAACAACACTTGCGCCGAGTATCCTGCTCGCGTTCAACCCGAAAAAGGAGAATCGCGATGCGCAGTCTACGTTGCACGGAACAACAAGTGCTCGGCTATCAGATCGAACGTCTGGACGAATTCGACGATACCGGCATGCCGCATTCGATGCGCTACGAAGTGCTGTGCCCACGCACTGGCGCCGTGCTCGCAAATCTCGCGAACCTGCAGGCAGCAAGACAATTTGTCATCGTGCACGAACTGCGGGCGATCCGCGAAGGCACGTTACGGCTCAATCGTGGCATGCGAGCTGCGTGATTATCTTGTCGTCATATTGCCATCCCGGCGGTCCCTGCCGGGATCGTGATTATCTTGCCATCCCGGCGGTCCCTGCTAGGATGGCGCACTACAGCAACTGAAACTCGTCGGCGTCCATCCACGCCGGAAAGCGCTCGCGATGCGCCGCGAGCGCCGCCGAATCAAGCGTCACGGTGACTACCTGCTCTTGCGCACCGAGTTCGATCAGCGGACTCCCGAGGAAATCCAGCACAACGCTGTCGCCGCCATAGTGCAGGTCATTGCCATCGACGCCGACGCGATTGACGCCGACGCAATAGCTAAGGTTTTCGATTGCACGCGCGCGCAGGAGCGTGCGCCACGCATAGCTGCGCGCCGCCGGCCAGTTGGCGACGAAGATCGACAAATCATAATCGAAACGTCCCGCGGCGCGATCGTAACGATTGCGGATCCATACCGGAAAGCGCAGGTCGTAGCAGACCAGTGGACAGATGCGC
>JANXVS010000392.1 GCA_025351555.1 Pseudomonadota bacterium
GCCATAGATGCGTTTGAGCAGCCGCACCAGTACGCCGAATACCACCGGGCCGCGCGCATTGCCTATATGCACATAGTTGTAGACCGTCGGTCCGCACAGGTACATGGTCACGCGCGCGGGATCAGAGGGGATGAAATCCTCGATGTGGCGGCTCAGGGAGTTGTGCAGTCGTAGTCGCATGGTCAAATCCGGCATGGTGCCATTGTATCGCAAGCGCGTGCGTCGCCGTGCAGAAATCCCGTGGAACCCTTTGTTGCGACGGGCTTTCTGCCTTAGCGTTCATTCAGCCTGCCGGTGCTTTAATTGCCACTAGATTGGCGAAGCCGCGCGTGGGTCATTTACTTGGCTGCCGTGGGAACCGGAGTTGCGGTTTCGCTTGGCAACAGTGGATGGAGACATTATGAAAATCACCAGCGTCCTGATGACAGGTATGCTGATAGTCGGACAGGCATTGGCCCAGGATCACGCCACTACGGTGCCGGCAATCAGCCCGGAAGCGATCCGCTATGGATGGGCTGACGTGCTGCGTGTGGACCCAGTGTACAACGAGGTCGCGCAGGTTGCGCCGCAGGAAGAATGCTACGAAGAGCAAGTGCTTGAGCCGGTTGGGGAAGACAACAGCGAGCGTACCGGTGCCACGGTACTGGGCGCGATCATCGGCGGCATCATTGGCAACCGCTTCGGCATGGGCGATGGGCGCAAGGCGACCACCGCTGCGGGCGCCGTCGCCGGCGGCGTAGTCGGCAATAATCTTGCTGGCAATGCCGACAATGCGCCAAAGTATACAACGCGGCGCCATTGCCGCCAGAGCGGTGGTGCGAGCAATCAGCACCGGGTAGTCGGCTATGATGTCGAATACCGCTATCGCGGCGAAGTCTATTCTTCGCGGATGAGTTCCGATCCGGGTGATCGCATGCGCGTACGCGTTAACGTCACTCCGGCCGAATAGTAGCTCGCGGTGTATTCTGTTCGTCGGACAGCTTCTTTCGGGGAACCGGTCGATGAAAGCATTGTGCTTCGATCGCTTCGGCAGTCCGCAGGTACTCGACTACCGCGACCTTCCGGATCCGCAGCGATTGCCGGGTCAGGCGCTGGTGCGTACGCGTGCCATCGGGCTGAATTTCGCCGATATCTATCGCCGTCGCGGAAATTATCATCTGACCGGGCAACCACCGTTCATTGCCGGCTACGAAGCAGCGGGTGAAGTTATCGCAGCCGATAGCGGCAGTATGTTCCGCGCGGGGCAGCGCGTAGCCTTTGCCGATAGTCCGCAGGCCAATGCCGATCTCGTCGCCGTGCCGGACGACATGCTGATTCCATTGCCGGACGATATTGCCTTCGATATCGCCGCCGCTGTGCTGCTGCAAGGGTTCACTGCGCAGTATCTGTGCCGCGACAGCCATCCGCTGCGCGCCGGAGAAACCGTGTTGGTGCATGCCGCAGCGGGCGGCGTAGGTTTGCTTCTGGTGCAGATCGCGAAATTGCTGGGTGCGCGCGTGATCGGGGTGACTTCATCGGCGCGCAAGCGCGACGCGGCACTGGCGGCCGGTGCGGATGCTGTCGCACTGAACGAGCAAGACTGGCCGGCCCTCGCCCGCGAGTTCAGCGCTGGCAAGGGCGTGGATGTCGCCTACGATGCGGTCGGCAGCACCTTGCTGCGAACCTTTGATGCAGTGCGCGTCGGCGGCCATGTGGTGTTCTATGGCATGGCCGGCGGCGACCCACCTGCCATTGATCCGCGCATGTTGATGGACACGTCCAAGTCGCTGACAGGCGGAGACCTGTGGAATGTTTTGACAGATTCCCATGAACGCCGCTCGCGCAGTGCCGAGTTGTTCGGATGGATACGCAGTGGTCGCCTGCACGTCGAGATCGCGGCACGTTACCCGCTTGCGCAAGGTGCCGCAGCGCACGAGTTCCTGGAAAGCCGCAAGGCACTCGGCAAAGTGCTGCTTATTCCGTGAGTCCCTATCCCGCTGCCACGATACTTGTTGCGCCGCGCAAAATCTTCGTGCTAATGTCCAAGGCATGATTCGCACCACCGCCACGACCCACGTCCTGACCAGCGCAAGCATGGCCGCTGGCATGACCTCGCGCGCACGCCGACCGGAAATTTTCTCTCCAGCCGGGTAGTTGTCGCACGCATTGCGTACGTATCGACGAATAAACCCGGCCTCGCGCCGGGTTTTTTTGTTTGCTTCA
>JANXVS010000018.1 GCA_025351555.1 Pseudomonadota bacterium
CCGGGCGTGATAGGCCGCGTAGACCTTGTGCGGATCGTGGCCGCCGCGGTTCAGGCGCCAGATGTCGTCGTCGGAAAGGTTACGCACCATTTCGAGCGTTTCCGGATATTTGCCGAAGAAATGCTCGCGCGTGTAGGCGCCGCCGAAGGCCTTGCACGCCTGATATTCGCCGTCGACGGTTTCCATCATCAGCTTGCGCAGCTTGCCGTCGCGATCCTGGGCGAGCAGCGGATCCCAATAGCTGCCCCAAGTGATCTTGATCGCATTCCAGCCGGCGCCGCGAAACACGCCTTCCAGTTCCTGGATGATCTTGCCGTTGCCGCGCACCGGGCCATCCAGACGCTGCAAATTACAATTTACCACAAAGATCAAATTGTCAAGTTTTTCACGTCCGGCCAGCGAGATCGCACCGAGCGATTCGGGCTCGTCGGATTCGCCGTCGCCGATAAAGCACCAGACCTTGCGATCGGATTTCGGAATGAGGCCGCGATGCTCCAGGTACTTCATGAAGTGCGCTTGGTAGATCGCCTGCAGAGGGCCCAGGCCCATCGACACCGTCGGCACCTGCCAGTAATCCGGCATCAGCCACGGATGCGGATACGATGGCAGGCCGCGGCCCTTGCCGGCCACCTCCATGCGGAACAGGTCCATTTGATCTTCGCCGATGCGGCCTTCGAGGAAGGAGCGCGCATACACGCCAGGGCTGGAATGGCCCTGATGAAAAATCAGGTCGCCCGGATGGTTGTCGCTCGGCGCGCGCCAGAAGTGATTGAAGCCGACGTCATACAGCGTCGCCGACGAGGCGAAGCTGGCAATGTGCCCACCGAGATCACCCGGCTTGCGATTCGCGCGCACCACCATCGCCATCGAATTCCAGCGGATCAGGCAACGGATGCGCCATTCCATCGTCGGATCACCCGACATCTTGGCTTCCAGATGCGGCGGGATCGTGTTGACGTATTCGGTGGTCGGCGAAAACGGCAGATGGCCGCCAGCGCGGCGGGTCGCGTCGACCATGCGCTCGAGCAAGTAGTGCGCGCGTTCCGGACCATCGGCGGCGATCACCGCGTCGAGCGCCTGGCTCCATTCCCGGGTTTCGGTAGGGTCCAGATCCTGGTCAAGGATATCGTTGAGCTGGTTCATGCAATCCCTCCGCTGCAACCGTATCGTTCCGGCCGCTGATTATTCGATTGGTTGTGCGTCGAGTTTACCGGCACGCGTCTGCGGCGTCGATTTTCCACGCGATATCAGGAAGCTGCCGCCTGCGCCCGAATCTGCGCCTCAACGCAAGCAATCGCAGTGAGATTGACCACTCGGCGCACGGTCGAGGCCGGCGTGAGCACGTGCGCGGGCTTGGATACACCCATCAGGATCGGGCCGATGGCGACGCCGTCGGTCAGCTGGCGCACCATGTTGTAGGCAATGTTGGCCGCGTCCAGATTCGGGAACACGAACACGTTGGCGTGGCCATGCAGCAACGAGTTGGGAAAGATGCGACCGCGGATTTCCTCGTTGAGCGCGGTGTCGGCCTGCATTTCGCCGTCGATCTCCAGGCGTGGATCCTGGGCGCGCACCAGTTCCAGCACGTGCCGCATCTTGATGGCGCTGGCGTTGCCGTGGCTGCCGAAATTCGAGTGCGACAACAGCGCAACTTTCGGCGTGATGCCAAACAGCTTCAGGCGCAGCACGGCCTGCAGCGTCGCCTCGGCGATCTGCTCGGCCGTGGGCTCGTATTGCACGTGCGTGTCGACGAAAAAGTACGTGCCGCGATCGTTCTGCACTGCGGTCATCGCCGCCGCCGCGCTGACGCCGGGATCCAGCGGCAGCACGTCGAGAATGTGACGCAGCTGGCGCTGATAGCGACCAACGATGCCGCTGATCATCGCGTCGGCTTCGCCGCGCGCGACCATCAAGGCCGCGATCAGGGTCGGGCGCGAGCGCACCAGTGATTTGGCCAGTGGCGGCGTGATGCCGCGGCGCTCGTTCAGACGCAGGTACAGATTCCAGTAATCGTTGAAGCGCGGATCGTCATCGACATTGCACAGCTCGAAATGCTCTCCAGCGCGGATGCGCATGCCAAGGCGCTTGATGCGATGCTCGATCACGGCGGGGCGGCCGATCAGGATGGGATGGGCCATGCCCTCGTCGACAAGGTGCTGCACGGCGCGCAGGATGGTGTCTTCCTCGCCTTCGGCAAACACCACGCGTTTGCGATCGGCCTTGGCGCGTTCAAACACCGGCTTCATCAACAGGCCCGTGCGGAACACGAACTGGCTCAGGCGCTCGGCGTAGGCCGGCATATCCGCGATCGGCCGCGTCGCCACGCCAGAATCCATCGCCGCCTGGGCGACAGCAGGTGCGAGCGAGACGAGCAGGCGCGGATCGAACGGCTGCGGAATCAGGTATTCGGCTCCGAACGAAAGCTGCTGATCGCCATAGGCGCGCGCGGCGATATCCGACAGCTCGCGTCGGGCCAGTTCGGCGATCGCACGCACGCAGGCAATCTTCATCGGTTCGTTGATCGTGGTCGCGCC
>JANXVS010000073.1 GCA_025351555.1 Pseudomonadota bacterium
GCCAGCGACGCATCAGAGAGTTTTTCCCACACGCAGCCCTTCACCGCCGCGCGCGAAGGCGCATCTTTTTTTGCCAGCGCCGGATGCGCAACCAACAGCAGGCTTGCAGCGAGGAATAGCGATCGTATTTTCATGAGATGCGGCGAAGTAGGCGGGTACTGTGCAGGAAGAAACGACACCGGGCGATCGAGCCGAACATTCGCGAGTGTCTATTCTCGACGTTTGGAGATTGTTGCGTACGCTACAATGTTGTGAGGTCCGCGCCACGCTGCAAACGCCAAGGGGTGATCCGTTTGAAACGTAATCCTCCAGCTGCCCGTTCATCGGGAAGCCTCGTGTGCGTGGGTATCGGCATCACCCTGGGTTCGCATCTCACGCCGTTAGCGCGCAACTATATCGAAAAATCCGATGTCGTGTTCGCTGCGGTTTCCGATGGCATCGTCGAGCTGTGGCTGTCCGCAATGCACCCCGACGTGCGCAGCCTGCAATCGTTGTATGGCGAAGGCAAATCGCGCATGCGCACCTACCGCGAGATGGTAGATCTCATGCTGGCCGAGGTGCGCGCGGGTAAGCACGTCTGCGCTGCGTTCTATGGCCATCCCGGCGTGTTCGCCTGGGCGCCGCACAAGGCTATCGAGATCGCGCGCCGCGAAGGCTATCGTGCACACATGGAGTCCGGCATTTCGGCCGAGGATTGCCTGTACGCGGATCTGGGCATCGATCCCGGCGAGTTCGGCTGCCAGCACTACGAAGCCAGCCAGTTGCTTTACTACCAGCGCCGCATCGATCCGGGTGCGTATCTGGTGCTGTGGCAGGCGGGGGTCATTGGCGACAAGGCGCTGGCGCGCGTTGCCACCGACAATGCCTATCGACAAGTGCTGGTGGATCGGCTGGCCGAAGATTACCCGCTGGCGCACAAGGTCATCATTTACCGCGCCGCGACCTTGGCCGTCCACGCACCACGCATTGAGCGCATTGCTCTGGGCAAGCTCGCGGCCGCGCGCATCGAGCCGCCGGATACGCTCGTCATTGCGCCGGCACGCAAACTGGTGCCGAACACCAAGATGCTGCGGCGCCTGACCAAGCTCGCACGCACGCATGCGTGATCGCATTCGTGCTGACGACAGCCGCGCTGACGGCGGCGCGGCTGCGCCTGCGTGCACTGGCGGCGAGGGATCGGGTGTTGTTCCGCACGCTGTATGCGGATGCCGCAACGATGCGCTACATCGGGCGTCCACTGTCGTCCGCACAAGTGGAGGTGAGTTTTTGCGCGACGCTGGACGCCACGCGCAAACCCCGCGGGCCGCGGTTTTTCGTCATTGTCGAGCAGCACCGTAGCGCGGCCGTCGGCCTGTGCTCGATCCGCCGCATTTCGATGCGTGAACGCTGCGCCGAGACCGGCATCATGCTCGTGCGCGGCGCATGCGGGCGCGGCTACGCGGACGAGGCGCTTGGTGCGTTGATCGATGCCGCGTTCCGGGCATTGCCCATCGATACGGTTTGGGCGCAATATCGCCGCGCGAATACTGCTGCTGCATGTTTGTTCGGTGCACTGGGTTTTTCCGAAGCCGATGGTTGGCGCCCGCGTGGCGCGAGACTGCGGTTGTGTGTCAGCATCGTGCAGCGGCCGGTATGGCGCATGCAGTCAAACCAACCAGAGAGGGGAGTTCCAATGTCCAATACCATCGGGTCGAATGTCATCGGGTTTCTCGAAAACGTCGGACGCAGCGCCGCCCTGCGTCACGCGAGCAGGGAACAGTTGCTACAGGTGATGCAGCGCGAAGAGATCGCGCCGGTGTTGCGTTCCGCGTTGCTGCAGCCACAGCGGATGGCGATCGATGGCTTGCTTGGCGTGCGCGAGACCATGTATTGCACCAATCAGGGCACAAAGCTGCCGAAGAAAGCACCGCCGAAGAAGACCCCGGCCAAGGCTCCGCCGAAGAAGACCCCGGCCAAGAAACCTGCCAAAAAAGTCCCGGCTAAGCGCTAGAACAGCGCCTGGCGCTGCGCGCACGCCATGCGGTCTGCGCAACCATCGTGCCCGGCTCGTCTCGCCGGGCACGTTCTTGTGATCGTGCTGGCGCTGATCGGCACGCTCTGTGTTGCCGCGCCAGAAACTACCGACCAGCTCCTGCAGCGCGCGGATCAAATCAAGCTTGCGAACAACGACGAATTCCAGATCCTGCTCAAACAACTGGATGCCGAAACGGAGCAGCTTTCGCCGACGCAGCACGACTGGCTCGATTATCTTCACGCCTGGCAACTGGGTTATCTGGGCGAGTACCCGCAGGCGCTATCCGCGTTCGATATTCTGCTGGCGCGCACGCAGGATGCTACCGTGCGCGCGCGTGCGCGCATCAGCCTGATCTACGACCAGGTCAATAGCACGCACTTCGAAGACGCCTATACCAGCCTCAACTTGCTGCTCGATTCCCTGCCGCAAATCGACGATCGCAACGCGCACCTTCTGATCCTGGCCTCGGCGGCTTATCTGTACGACAATGCTGGGCAATACGATTTGGCAATGAACTACACCGATCAGGCGCTCGCCTACGACTCAAGCGATCGCCCGACCTGCATCGCGATCGAGCAAAAAGCGGAAGTTTTGTCCCACAGCGGCAAGCTGCGCGTAGATGATGCGCAAATCAGCTCCGGCATCGCCACCTGTGAGCGCAGCGGCGACTCGTTCAACGCCAATGCAATTCGCCGGGCGCTGGCGCAGGCACAGTTCGATCATGACGATGTCGCCGGTGCACTGAAACTGCTCAAAGCTCACGATGCGGAGGTGGTGAGTACGCATTCGTCCACCACGATATCGCAGTTCCACGCGCTGTTGGCGCGCTGTTACCTGCTCACCGGCGATCTGGCGCGTGCGCGCGAGTACGCGCGAAGCGCCATCGACTACGCCAACAAGCAGCCCTATGCCAAATCCGTGGCCGATGCCTACGACGTGCTCTACCAAGTCGCCAAGCGGCAAGGCGACGACAAAGACGCGCTCGCCAACCACGAAAAATATGCCGCTGCCGACAAGGGCTATCTCAACGACACCTCGGCGCGCACGCTGGCGTACCAGATGGTGAATCAGCAGGTGCTGGACAAGAAGCGCCAGATCGACGCGCTGAGCGAAAAAAACCGGACGCTGCAACTGACCCAGCAAGTGGCTGCCCAATCCTCGGAAAACCGGCTGCTGTACATCGCACTGCTGGTGTCGATCCTCGCCATCGTCACGACGTGGGCCTACCGGACCAAGCGCTCGCAGCTCAAGTTCAAGAAACTGGCGCGGCGCGATGGCCTGACCGGCATTTTCAATCGCCAGCATTTTTTCGAATCCGCGCAGGCCGCGTTGCGCTATGGCGCCAAGGATGCGCGCGAGGCCAGCGTGCTGGCGATGGACCTGGATCACTTCAAATCGATCAACGACATGCACGGCCATGCGGCTGGCGACGCGGTGCTCAAGCGCGTGGTCGCGGCATGCCAGACGCACCTACGCGCGGTCGACCTGTTCGGGCGCCTGGGCGGCGAGGAATTTGCCATCCTGATGCCCGATTGCGCCGAAGCCGTCGCCGCGAAGCGTGCCGACGAGATGCGCGCCGCCATCGCCGGAATGCCCGGCAACGGCGATGCCGCCGATGTAGTGGTAACGGCCAGCTTCGGCATTGCTACCACCCGCGTCTGCGGCTACAACCTGCCCACCCTGCTTGCCAACGCCGACCACGCGCTGTACGCCGCCAAGCACGCAGGCCGCAATCGCGTCGCGGCATTCCAGGGCATTCCTGTGCATGATTCGGCGTCGGCATCCGCGGCAGCCGACGCGTGATTGCAAGTGCGGCGTTGGATTTTGGTAAAAATATACAAAGACGACATGGCTTCTAACCTGGAGCACGTCGCAACAGGTATCCTTCGTACCCCATGATGCTCCCGGCCCCGCCATGAAACCGCTGCGTCCGCAACTTCGTGGCCTGATTTTCAAACTTGCGCTGTTCTACGTGCTGCTGTCGCTGCCCAGTCTCGTCCTGGTGGAATCGGCGATCCTGATTTTCGAGTTCAACGGCTTCATGGCTGATGTCGAGGCCGGATCGCTGATGCGCGCCACGCAGCGCGCGGCTGACGACCTGGCCGGCGCCTGGCCGAGCATGGCGCAGGACGAGTCGCGCGGACTGGCGACCTGGACAGAAAGCTGGATCCTGCGCCTGCAACGTCCGCATGGCGGCCTGATCGAGAAAGAGTCGTACATCCTCATGGAGCTGGCGGCCGATCCGCTGGCTGCCGC
>JANXVS010000110.1 GCA_025351555.1 Pseudomonadota bacterium
GCGCACTCATGCCGCCACCTCGCATGCGCTCAGCGCCGACAGCAGACGCGTGTTTTCCTGCGGCGTGCCGACGCTGATGCGCAGGCTGTTGGTCAGGGCCGGATAGCCACTGATGTCGCGCACGACGATGCCGAGAGCCAGCAGGCGGCGATAGGTCGCCGTCGCATTGGCGAAGCGCACACAGAGGAAATTCGCCGCCGACGGCAACACCGCACGCACCTGCGGCAAGGCCGCGAGTGCGGGCACCAGGCGCTCGCGTTCGCGCACGATCGCAGCGACTCGCGCGTTGGCTTCAACGCGCCCTGCCGGCGATAGCGCAGCCAGCGCCGCATCCACGCACGGAGTCGGCAGGGGATATGGCGCTTGGATATGACGCAGCAGCGCGATCACATCCACGGGTGCAATCAGCGCACCGATCCGCGCTCCGGCAAGTGCATGCGCCTTGGACAAGGTGCGCAAAATGGCAATATTTGCAAAATGCGGCAAAAGCGACACGGCGCTGACGGCTCCGGCGAACTCCGCATAGGCCTCATCGACAACCACAAGCGCGCGATCCGTCAAAGCCGTGGCGATGCGCGCGATGGCGCTGAGTGGCACGACGCCACCGGTCGGGTTGTTCGGCGAACACAGAAAGACGAGCTTGGTCTGCGGCGTCACCGCTGCGAGCAGCGCATCGGTGTCCAGGTCGAACGCGCGCGCCAACGGCACTTCGATCACGCCAGCATTCTGGATGCACGCGCACACCGCATACATGCCAAAAGTCGGCGGACAGATCGCGATCGCATCTTTGCCGGCGGCGCAAAACGCACGCACCAGCAAGTCGATCGCTTCGTCGCTGCCGCGTCCGGCCAGCACTTGTCCGGATTCGACGCCATAGAGCGCCGCAAGACGTGCCACCAGTTCGGCCGGTTGCGGATCAGGATAACGATTGAGACCCGCGGCCAACGTCGCCGGCCACGGCGATTCGTTCGCATTCAGCAACACCGCGCCGCCGCCAGCGTCCATAAGCGGCGATTCCATGCGCGCCGATGAATACGGTTTCAGCGCACGAATATCGGGTCTTGCGATCGCGACGATACTCATGCGTCCCGCTCCATTTTTTCAAGCCGCAGCGTGACCGCGCGCTCGTGCGCGTGCAGGCGCTCGGCGCGCGCCAACGTCACCGCGCACGGTCCGATTCCGGCGAGGCCCGCCGGCGTCAACTCCTGCACCGTGATCTGCTTGAGGAAACTGGCGACCGAGACACCACTCCAGGCGCGCGCATGGCCATAGGTCGGCAGCACGTGGTTGGTGCCGCTGCAATAGTCGCCGACGGCCTCGGGCGACCAAGCGCCGAGAAACACCGAGCCCGCATTTTCAACTTTTTCCAGCCAGCGCTGCGGTGCGGTGACATTGAGAATCAGATGCTCCGGTGCATAGTCGTTGCTGATTGCCACGGCTTGATCCAGCGACGCAGCAAGGATCAGACGGCTATGCGCCAGCGCCGCACTGGCAATATCGGCGCGCGGCAACGCCGCCAGCTGCTGACGCAGCGCCAGCGATACAGCGTCGATCAGTTCGCGGTCATCGGCAACCAGCAGCACTTGCGAATCCGGCCCATGCTCGGCCTGAGCGAGCAAATCCGCTGCGATGAAGTCCGGGTCGGCACCGGCGTCGGCGACCACCAGCACCTCTGATGGCCCGGCCGGCAGGTCGATCGCTGCGCCATCGATGTCCTGCGCGATCTGGCGTTTGGCTTCGGTGACCCAGGCATTGCCGGGGCCGAAAACCTTGTCGCATTTGCGCACCGACTCCGTGCCAAATGCCAGCGCTGCAATCACTTGCGCGCCACCGAGTTTGAGTACGCAGGTGATGCCGCACAGCGCCGCCGCGTAGAGCACGCCAGGATCGCAGCGGCCACTAGCGTCGGGCGGTGTACACAAAGTCACTTGTGGACATTGCGCAATCTGCGCCGGCACACCCAGCATCAATGCGGTGGACGGCAGCGGCGCGCTGCCCGCCGGCACGTACAGGCCAACATGAGCGATCGGCCGCAATATGCGCTCGCAGACCACGCCTGGCGCTGTCTGCACGCGCAACGGCTGCGGCGCGGTGGCGCGGTGGAACAGCTCAATACGTGACCGAGCTTCCTCGATCGCTCGCTTGAGCGCAGGCTCCAGTTGCGTCTGTGCCGCGGCGAATTCTTCTGGCGTCACCGCGAATTCCGCCAGCTCGCAGCCGTCGAAGCGCCTGGTCAACGCGCGTAACGCGCCGTCGCCATCGGCCCGGACTTGGGCAATGATGCGTGCAACGCCGTTGATCAACTGTTCGTCGCGCGCCTGCGGCGGGCGCTGCAACGCGGCGCGACGCGCGGCGGCGTCAAGCGCATTCCATTCGATGGTGCGAAACTCTGGCGTACTCATGCCAACATCTTTTCGACTGGCAGCACAAGCAACCGAGAGGCGCCGGCGCGCTTCATTTCTTCCAGATGCTGCCAGGTGATGCTGCCGTAACACAGCGCCTGCAGACTGACATCATCCGGGCTGCCTTCGACCGGCGTGATCGTCGGCACTTGCCCATTCGGCAACAGCCGCGTGATCGCCGGCAGCGCGCTGCGTGCCGCATGCAGCATCACCAATTTGGATTCGCGCACCTGGATCACCCCATCGATACGTCGCAGCAGCAGCTCGCGCAACTCGCCGCGCTCGTCGGCGGGAGCGCTGCAGGCGCCGATCAATACTGCCTCGCTTTCCAGCACCATCGCCACTTCGCGCAACTGGTTCGCCGCCAGCGTCGCGCCACTGGATACCAGATCGCAGATCGCATCCGCAGTGCCAAGCCGCGGCGCGATTTCCACCGAACCGGACAATACCACGGCATGCGCATTGCAACCACCTATCCGGCGCTGCTCGGCGACTGGCTGCGCCGCAACGGCATCTGCGCGCAGACCGTGGTATTGTCCGGTTCGGTGGAAATCGCGCCGCGGCT
>JANXVS010000147.1 GCA_025351555.1 Pseudomonadota bacterium
TTGTTGTCGATGCCGTCGCCGCAGGTCTCCCCGGCGGCGGGCGTGCCCGGCGTGCATGTCCCGGGATTCCCGCCGGCACAGGCCGAGGCGGTCTGCCGGCAGGCTCCGATGCCACAGGAAATCGTGCCGAGGCCGTTGTCGGTCGCGCCGTCGCAGTTGTCATCGCGACCGTTACAGCTCTCCGCGCTCGGTGTGACCTCGCCGGTGCATGGGCCGAAGAAGCCATCGATGCAGGATTGGGTTCCGAGCGAGCAAGTACCCACACCCGCCGTGCCTCCCGATCCGCTGTAGCAGTTCTGGGTCGGCGTCTGGCTTGCGTTGCAGTCGCCGAAGCCGTCGCGGAAAATCAGATCGGGGTCAACAAGAAGGGTGAAAGCCACGGGATGGCGCAGGAGCGAGAATGCTGTGGTGTCGAGGAGTTCGTCGGAGCTGATTCGAGACCCCACGACGTCGATGGTGTCAGGTTTTTCGCGGGCGCCTCGGGCGAGCGCGCAGGTGCCCACGAGGAGTAGAGCGAAGAGCGCGGCGACGCGTCTTGCCGCGAGCGGTTCGTGCGCAAGGCGCACGCTACGCGTTGTATCGGCTCGCCTCATGGCCTTTGCTCCCGAGGATGGTGGGATGCCGCAAGGTGAACGTACTCCTGTTTCGCAAAGTTTACTAATGTGGTAACTGGCTTGCGGCTGGAGCGCGTCGCGGAGTAGTGTTGCGCTTCCAGGCAATGAATTCGGTGGAGAATCGGTATGGACTGGAACAAAGGGCGGCAAAGCGACAACGTCGAACAGGACGACGGCAGCAGCGGGGGTGGATTCGGTGGCGGCGGCACGCGTTTCGGCGGCTTTCACCTGGGCATCGGCGGAATCATCCTGGTCGTCATCATCGGCCTGGTATTCCCGTCACTGCGTCCGATACTTTTCGGTCTGTTCCTCGGGGACAACGGGGGCAGCACGAGCAGCATGCAATCGGGCGCGCCGGCGCCGACTAAACCGCTGGATACCAATGATCCGCAAACCCAATTCGTGCGATCGATCCTCGGCAGCACCGAGGATGTGTGGGGTTCCTATTTCCAGGCGAGCAACCGGCAATACGAGCAGCCCAAGCTGCTGCTGTTCCACGGTCAGACCCGTTCGGGTTGCGGCGCCGCGTCCGAATCGATGGGACCGTTCTACTGTCCCAACGATCATCGCGTCTATCTGGATCTGGATTTCTTCCACGAAATGGATACGCGCTTTCACGCCACCGGCGATTTCGCCCGCGCCTATGTGATCGCACACGAGGTCGGCCATCATGTACAGAACCAGCTCGGAATCATGAAGCAGGAACAGAGTGCGGAACGGCAAGGTCAGCCGATGGAAGGCGCGGCCGGTTTGTCGGTGCGCCTGGAATTGCAAGCCGACTGTTTTGCTGGCGTGTGGGGCAACAAATCGCAGGCGCAACTGAACTGGCTGCAGGCAGGCGATGTTGATGCCGCGCTCAATGCCGCCGCACAAGTCGGCGACGACACCCTGCAGAAACAGGCGCGCGGCTACGCGGTGCCGGATTCGTTCACCCATGGCACCTCGGCACAGCGTGCGCGATGGTTCAAGGCAGGCTTTGCTTCCGGCGATATCAAGAGCTGCGATACCTTCAGCGCGGCGACGCTGTAGAAGATGTTCATTGCCGCGGCCCTTTGCGCAGGCGACGCCGCTCCAAGACGCGGAACGCCGCCGGAATGACCAGCATCGACAACAACGGTGCCGTGATCATGCCCCCCACCATCGGTGCGGCAATGCGTTGCATGACTTCGGAACCCGCGCCGTGGCCGAGCAGGATCGGCAGCAGGCCAGCCAGGATTACCGCGACCGTCATCGCTTTGGGTCGCACGCGCAGCACAGCGCCTTCACGGATCGCTTCATCGAGTGAGGCTTCATCGGCCTCCGGATCGAGCGCACGCCGGCGATCCCATGCCTGACTTAGATATAGCAGCATGACGACACCGAACTCGGCGGCGATTCCGGCGAGCGCAATGAAACCGACCGCGGTGGCGATCGAGATGGCGTGACCGAGCAGCCAGATCAGCCAGAAGCCGCCGACCAGCGCGAGCGGCAGGCTGAGCATGATGATCGCCACTTCTGCCGCACGTCGGAACACGAGATATAGCAATACGAAGATCACCGCCAGCGTCGCCGGCACGACCAAGCGCAGGCGTTGAGCCGCACGTTGCAGATACTCGAATTGGCCGGACCAGCCGATCGAATAGCCGGGCGGTAACTTCACGCGCTGAGTTACGGCCTGCTGCAGATCGGCGACGACGGAGCCCAGATCGCGCCCGGCAACGTCGATATAAACGTAACTCACCAGTTGGCCATCCTCGCTCTTGAGCATTGGCGGGCCGGGATTCAGCCGGATGTCGGCGACCTGTTCCAACGTCAATTGCGTGCCTTCGCTGGTGACTGCAGGCAGCATCCGCAACGCCGCCACACTGTCGCGCTCGCTGCCTGGATAGCGCACTACGATCGGGAAGCGCTCGCGGCCTTCGACCGTTTCACCAATCGGCGCGCCACCGACGGCGGTTTCCAGCAGTTGTTGCAGCTCGGCCTGGGACAAACCATAGCGCGCCGCCGCTTCGCGCTTGATGGTGACATCAAGGTAGCGCCCGCCGCCGGCGCGTTCGGCCAGCGCAGAGCTCACTCCCGATATCGTCTTCGCAACCGTTTCCACTTTGTCCGCAAGTTGTTCGAGTTCGTGGATATCATTGCCATAGACCTTGATGCCGATCGGACTCTTGATGCCGGTTGCCAGCATATCGATGCGATTGCGGATCGGCGGCACGAACAGATTGGTCAAGCCCGGAATCTGCACCGCATGATCGAGTTCATCCTTGAGCCTGTCCATCGTCATACCCGGGCGCCATTGTTCCCTGGGCTTGAACGTGATCGTGGTCTCGAACATCTCCAGCGGTGCCGGATCGGTCGCGCTGTCGGCGCGGCCGGCCTTGCCGAATACGTGCGCGACCTCGGGTATACTTTTGAGCATGCGGTCGGAGAGTTGCAGCAACTGTGCGGCCTTGCCGGCAGATAGTCCGGGCAAGGCGCTGGGCATATACAACAAACTGCCTTCGTCGAGTGGCGGCATGAATTCGCTGCCCAGGTGCGCCAACGGAATCAAGGTGAGCAGCAAGGCCGCAGCTGCCAGCGAGAATATCCAACCGGAAAAGCGCAACACCCACTCGAGCACCGGGCGATAGGCCGCGATCAGCACGCGGTTCAGTGGATTGGCCGATTCCGCGCGAATCTTGCCGCGCACCAGATAACCCATCAGCACCTGGATCAAGGTCACGGCGAGAGCGGCGGCGGCGGCCATCGCATACGTCTTGGTGAAAGCGAGCGGCGCAAACAGCCGGCCTTCCTGCGCCTGCAACGCAAACACCGGCACGAAGGACAACGCAATCACCAGCAGACTGACAAACAGTGCCGACCCGACTTCGCTGGCCGCTTCGGCGATGATTTGCCAGCGTTGCGCCGGGCTCGGATCTTTGTCTGCTTCGTCCTTGGGAGTACTTTGCTCGCGCCAGTGCTCCAGATGCTTGTGCGCGTTCTCGATCATCACCACGGCGGCGTCAACCATCGCGCCGATGGCAATCGCGACACCGCCGAGCGACATCAGGTTCGCCGACAATCCCTGGTAGCGCATCACAGCAAAAGCGGCGAGGATGCCGAGCGGCAAGGTGATCACGGCGACTAGGGCCGAGCGCAGGTGCCACAGGAACAGCACACAGACCAAGGCGACGACGAGAAATTCCTCGACCAGTTTGGCGGACAGATTCTGCACAGCGGAGGTGATCAGCCGCGAGCGGTCGTAGGTCGGCACGATCTCCACACCCGCAGGCAGACTACTGCGCAGCGCGGCGAGCTTGGACTTGATCGCCTAGATCGCCGCGAGCGCGTTCTTGCCCGAGCGCAGCACGATCACGCCACCGACGACTTCGCCCTCGCCGTCCAGTTCAGCGATGCCGCGACGAAAGGCCGGGCCGCGCCGGATCTGCGCAATGTCGCCAAGCAAAACCGGCGTGGCATCGGCATTGCGCGTCATTGGAACCGCACGAAAATCTTCCACCGTTTTCAGGTAGCCGAGACTGCGGACCATGAGTTCGGCTTCGCCCTGCTCGATCACCGAGCCGCCGCCCGCGCCATTGGCGGCGCGGATCGCGTCGATAATCTGCTGGACACTGATGCCGCGCGCGGCCAGCGCCTGCGGGTCCGGCACCACCTGCCAGGCGCGCTGCATGCCGCCGACCGTGGCGACCTCGGCAACATCCGGCACAGTCTTCAACTGATAGCGCAGGAACCAGTCCTGGATCGCGGTGAGTTCTCCGAGATCGTGCTGGCCGCTGCGATCGATCAGCGAATACTCATAGATCCAACCGACACCAGTCGCGTCCGGGCCGAGTGCCGGGCTGATGCCGGATGGCAGCCGGTCGCGCAACTGACTCAGGTATTCGAGCACGCGCGAACGTGCCCAGTATTGATCGGTGCCGTCTTCAAACAGCACGTAGACGTACGAGTCTCCGAAGAACGAATAGCCGCGCACGGTCTTCGCGCCCGGCACCGACAACATCGTGGTCGCCAACGGATAGGTGAGTTGATCCTCGACCACCTGCGGCGATTGCCCGGGCCACGCGGTGCGGATGATGACCTGGGTGTCGGACAAGTCCGGCAACGCATCCAGCGGAATGTGCGCGAGTGACCACACGCCGCCGGCCGCGAGGAAGATCGCGGCCAACAACACCAGGAAGCGGTTCGCGATCGACCAGCGGATAAGCTGCGCGATCATGGCTGGTGTTCCGGGTTCGCTGGGTTGGGCGCGCCGTCGTCATCTGCACCCTTCTTGTCGCTAGTCCCGTGGCCATCGCCAAGCCGCTCCAGTGCACCGCTCAAACTGGCTTCGGAATCGATCAGGAATTGTCCCGATACCACCACGCGTTCGCCGCCGGACAAGCCGGACAGAACTTCCGTCATGCCTGCGGATGACAGTCCGGTACGCACGGCGACCGGCCGGAAGCGACCGCCGGCTTCGGCGAGAATCACGCGCGTCTGGTTGCCGGTCGTGATCAGCGCTTCATCGGGCACGAGCGGACACGCAGTCACGGACGCCGCAGTGATGTGGACTTCGGCAAACATCCCAGGTGCCAGATGGTGCTGCGGGTTCTCGAGCACGATGCGCGCGCGCTGGGTGCGTGCCTTCGTATCGACCTCGGGCAGCAGGGTCTCAATGCGGCCGGCATAGGTCTCACCCGGCAGCGCACTGACGGTCGCGCTTACCGCGGTTCCAGCGTCGATGCCGGCGACGTTCGCTTGCGGGATCGCCGCGTCCAGCCACACGGTATCGATGCCGTTGATGCGAAACAGGGTGTCGCCGGCGCGGACGCGCTGGCCCTCGCGCACGTTGATCTCGCTGACGACGCCATCGGCCGGTGCACGCAGCACGATGCGCGCATCGGCGCCACGGTTGCGATCGTTGGCGTAGATGTCGGCGCGATCCAGACCCAGTTGCTCCAGATGCTGGCGCGCTGCATCCCGCAACGCTGCCGCATCGGCCGAGCGCGCATCGCCGAGCGCCCGGTATTCGGCGATGGCTGCATTCCATTCCGGCGCAAGCAACTCGGCCAGCGGTTGGCCTGCCCGCACAGGCTCGAAAGGCGCGCGCACATTCAGTCGCGCGATGATCGCATCGACACGGGCGCTGACGGGTCCGGCAGTTCCGTCGCACGTACCGCTGCCGATTGTGCGGCGCTGACCGCCGCGTTCTGTGCGGCAAGTGCAGGCGCCTGGTCTTGCGCAAGCGTCAGCGCGTCATGCAGGGACAGTGGCGCGTCGCCAGACGTCGACTGCGCGAACACCGGGCTGGCGAAAACGCAGACCGGCAGCAGGCAAGCGCGTGCGCATGCCAGCGCACGCGCACGCGAAAGAAATGAAAGGCAAGACATGAAACCTCCAATCGCAACAAAAGCAACCACCGCTAGCGAGAGCGGCGCAGCGAACGTGTGCGACGAAGGTCTAGATCTGCAGGCTGCAGTAACGCAGTCTTGGCGGGGGTTCGTGGATGCGTGTGGCGGCGACGGGTACTACGCTGGAACGTGCTGGCAAAAACACGCCAACCAGTATGGGCGGCGATGGTGGTAGCGCCAGTGCAGGTACGCCGGGTGTGCGCGTATCCGGCGTCGCCGACGAGTCTGGCGCACAGTGCTGGGCGCACAGCGGCGACTGCGTTGTCGGCATACTTTGCTGACAGTCCGCGTCCAGCGTTGCCGGTGTGCCAGCCAACAACGGACAGGCGTAAGCCGCCAACGCGAACTGCTGACCGAGCAGGCACACCACCGCCAGCAGCGCGATGAAGCAGCGCGGGCGGCGGCGGTACAGCACGGACATCGGCTTGCGCATGGTGCAACCATCAAGGCTTGTAAAAATAGTATACACGTATGTGTACAAGTATATCGATCGCGGCGTTACGGGAAATCTGTCGCGCACTGTTCATGGCCGAGCTTTCATGGGCTGGCGAAATACCCTGGATTTGGGCGATAGTAAGCGGTCACCCGCCAACTTGCGCCCATGAAAATCCTGTTCCGCATCGCTATATCGCTGCTGATCTGCGCCCTCACCGCCTGTGCGCCACAAGGGCCGAAGTATCCGCAGCAGGCTTATTCACCGCTGATCCTGATTTCAATCGATGGCTATCGCGCCGATTACATCGAACGCAAGCTCTCGCCGAATCTCGCCATGCTGGCTGCCGATGGCGTGCGCGCCAAGGCGCTGCGCTCGGCCTTCCCCACCCTCACATTCCCGAATCACTACAGCATCGTCACCGGCCTGTATCCGGATCACCACGGCATCGTCAACAACCGTTTCGTCGATCCGGTAAGCGGCAAGCAATTTGTATACAACCACCCGGACACCACGGCCGATCCGGCATGGTGGGGCGGCGAGCCGCTGTGGGTGAGCGTCGAACGCCAGGGCAAACATGCGGCGACGATGTTTTGGCCAGGCTCGGATGTCGCCATTGACGGCGTGCGCCCGAAGTATTGGCTGCCGTTCAACGCCAAGACAAACCCCGACGCACGCGTGGATCAGGCGCTGACATGGCTTGATCTGGCGCGCAGCGAACGCCCGGATTTCCTGACCTTGTATTTCGAACAGGTCGATCACGCCGGCCACGATCACGGCCCGGATTCAGCCGAAGTCGATGCCGCCCTGCGCGAGGTTGACGCAGCGCTCGGGCATTTGATCACGGGCTTGAAACAACGTGGCATCTACGACATGGCGAATATCGTCGTCGTCTCCG
>JANXVS010000181.1 GCA_025351555.1 Pseudomonadota bacterium
AAACCGCTGCTGGCCCAAACCCTGAATTCGTTCAATCAGGACTCAGACCATATTCGCAAGCAGATGCAGCCCGGCGGCACGTACGAACATACGCCAGATGCGGACAAGGCGCGCGTCGAAGGGCGTCTGACCGATATGTACAAGCTGTTGCAGGCGCATACTTCATCCGAAATGAATGAATCGGACAAAGTGGCGCTGGTGAATGCTCAGGAAGAAATCAATGGCATCCTGCAGCACAACGACAGCAATCGCCTGGTTTGCGAGCATGTGGCGCCGGTGGGTTCGCACCGGCCGGTTACCAGCTGCCAGACCTACGGCGCGATGATGGCGCGACAGCGCCAGGACCAGAAGTACCTGCAGGACCGGTCCAGAACCCCGCAGCTCAAAGGCGGGGGCTAAGTTGGACGCATTGCACCTGTTTGCTTGTGGCCCACGCGCGGAGCAAGCTGTGCAACGTATTGTTTTTGTGTGGACCGATCGCGCATGAGCCCGCGCCGCAACCCCGAAACGCCCTGGCCGACCGATGCCGAGCTCGGTATCCTGCAAGTGCTGTGGGAACGCGGCACGTGCACGGTGCGCGAAGTGCATGAAGCGCTCTACGGCGACGACGGCGCTGGATACACCACGGCGTTGAAGTTGATGCAGATCATGCACGCCAAGGGCCTGGTCGAACGCGACGACTCGCAGCGCGCTCATGTTTATCGTTCTGCGGTCAACAAGCAGCGCACGCAGAAGCGTTATCTGGCCGACATGGTGCAACGGCTGTTCAATGGCTCGCCGTCGCAAATGGTGTTGCACGCTCTGGGCAATAACCCAGGGGCATCGCGTGAAGAACTCAAGGAGATTCGCGCGCTGCTGAACAAGATCGAATCGAACAAGATCGAATCGGAAGGGCGTTGACCATGGCGTTTTCCCAGGCATTCATCGCCGGCGTGGATGCGCTCGGCGCGGTGCTGCTGCATTTTCTGTGGCAGGGAGCGGCGTTGGGGTTGCTGTATGCATTGTTGCGGCCGCTATGCATGAGCGTCGGCGCGCGCTATCGACTGGGTATGGGCATGCTGTTGGCGCTCGCGCTATGTCCGCTGGTGACTATCTTCTACGTGTGGCCTGTCGAGGGTGTAGCCACCTTGGCGACCACGGTTTTGGCGCCAGCGCTGGCCGGTTCGGTCGCCGCGATCGCCGACAGCGCAGCATTGGATTTGCGGCTGCGCGAATTTCTGCCGTGGCTGGTGGCGGTGTGGATATGCGGCGTCGTCGTCATCGCCCTTCGTTCGTTGTGGCACTGGCGGCGTCTGGCACGGTTGGTGCGTCACGCCGCGATTCCGCTGCCGCAGTGGGAGGCAAAACTGACGCAGATGTGCCAGCGTTTCGGCCTGTGGCGTCCGGTGCGACTGCTTGCCTCGGCCAAAGTGGACACGCCGATGCTGATCGGCTGGATCAAACCCGTCATCCTGCTGCCGTTGGGCATGCTCAGCGGATTTTCCACGCATCAGATCGAACTTATCATCGCGCATGAACTCGGCCATGTGCGACGCTGGGATTATCTGGCCAACCTGATGCAAGTGGTGATCGAAACCGTGCTGTTCTATCACCCGGTCGTGCACTGGATTTCGCGCGACGTGCGCAATGCGCGTGAAAACTGCTGCGACGACTTGGTATTGAGTCTGGCCAAGGGCAATCCGCTCACGTACGCGCGTGCGCTGGCGGATCTGGAAGAGCTGCGCCACGATCTGGATGTCGTGGCGCCCGCACTTGGCGCCACTGGCGGTGTGCTGCTTGCGCGTATCCGCCGCATCGTCGGCGCCGAAGGCCGCGACCCGCTGCCGCGCAACAACGCCTGGCCGATCTTGTTGGCGGTAGCCGCGATAGTTTGTCTGGCCCTTCGGCCGCAGCATTCCCTGCCCGATCTGACCACAGCCGACGCTATCCAGCACGACCTTGCAGCAGCGTTGGCGAACGCCCCGGCGCAGAGCCTGGCCGTGATCAGCGGCAACCCGCAGCTTGCGAACAGTGTCAATCGGCCAAAGCTGATCGCGGTGCCCACTGCGGTTGCAGCTGTCGATTCAAAGCC
The DNA here is from genome assembly GCA_025351555.1 of Pseudomonadota bacterium. Classification (GTDB taxonomy): domain Bacteria; phylum Pseudomonadota; class Gammaproteobacteria; order Xanthomonadales; family Rhodanobacteraceae; genus Rudaea. The sequence goes on from JANXVS010000181.1 coordinate 2,072, forward strand.
CGTGATGTCCATGCCGATGGCCGAGCCGGCAGTCCCACCCGATGCGTCAGCACCGGTAAAGGTGCTGATTGCGCGTCCACATATAGACAAGGTCGCCTTCGCGGCGAATCCGCAAGTGCACGACATCGCGCCGTCGCGGGCGCTGCCATTGATTGCGGCGCTACCCGATGCGGCTGATCTTGTCCAAACCGCGGTGTCCGAGTTGCCGGTGCGCGTGCACGTCGTGCCACCCACCTACCCGCAACGCGCGATGTCTGCTCGCATCCAGGGCAATGTGGAACTGCAATACAGCATCGCTGCGGACGGCAGCGTGCGCGATGTCCGGGTGCTGCACGCGCAGCCGGACGGCGTCTTCGATGCGGCGGCGCAGGCTGCGCTCAGCCAGTGGCGGTTTGAACCGTCCGCACATGTGGATGCCGGCGCGCGCTACACCCAGAATTTCGCCTTCACTCTGGCCGCAAACAGCGCCGCCAAGTCAAAATGCCAGCAGATTATCGGCTCGCTGGTCTGCCGACACCCGGACTATTAACGAAAGCCCGAGGCGGCCTTAACAGGAATTTAATCGCGCCGCGCATAGTATCGGCTCCACTGTAAGTTCTGCTCGACACTCCTAAGTCAGGTCAGGTGACAGGCAGATTACGGTAATCGGGGCAGTAGCTTTAGGCCCAAGCGAGGTGTGTTCCCCCAATGACACCTCCTTGGGCCTTTTTCTTTTGTGAAGCCGACGTGCCGATCGCGGGAACTCTACCGCCGCCGCGCACTCAAGCAATCCTGCCTCCACGCGAGTAAGCTTTCCCTTATGCGAATTCTGGTAGTCGAAGACAACAGCGACATCGCCGCAAACATCGGCGATTATCTTGAAGACAAGGGCCATGTGGTGGATTTCGCCGGGGATGGCGTGACCGGTCTGCATCTGGCCGTGGTGCATACTTTCGATGCGATCGTGCTCGATCTGACCTTGCCCGGCATGGATGGGCTGGAACTGTGCAGGAAGCTGCGCCAGGAGGCTCGCCGGCAGACGCCGGTACTCATGCTCACCGCACGCGATGCGCTGGATCAGAAGCTGACCGGGTTTGAATCCGGCGCCGACGACTACATGGTCAAGCCCTTCGCGCTGCAGGAACTCGAGGCGCGCCTGACCGTGCTGGCGCGGCGCGGTAAAGGTGTACAAAGCCGCATTTTGCAATTGGCTGATCTGGCCTACAATCTCGATACGCTCGTGGTCACCCGTGGCGGCAAGTCGATCCAGCTCAATCCGATCGGCTTGAAGCTGCTGCAGCATTTGATGGAATCGAGCCCGTCTGTGGTCACCCGCCAGGATCTGGAAACTCGAGTCTGGGGCGAAGAACTGCCGGATAGCGATTCCCTGCGTGTGCACATTCACGGCCTGCGCGCGGTAATCGACAAACCCTTCGAAAAACCGCTGATCCAGACCCGCCACGGCATCGGCTACCGCATGGTCGATCCCGATGTCGCTGTAGTCTGATCGTCGGCGGCGTCTGCTAGATGGCCCGGATCCAGTATCGACGCCGGCTTCGCAGCCGCATCATCATTTCTTTTGCGTTGTTCGGGCTGGGGCTCACGGCGCTGTTCGCCGCCGCGACGATTTACATGCGCGCGCGCCTGGAAGATCAGCTGATCAACAATACGCTGGAACGCGAAGTCAAGAATTTCGCCGACTTCAAACGCCAGCACCCCGAACCGGATGCACGTTGGGGCATGACGATCTACTTCGCCGATATCTACAGCGCGAACAAATTCGCCAATATTCCGTTTGCTTGGCAGCGATACGACACGGGTGTCTACGATATCGAGCAACTTGGCGACGAGGGCAAGATCCGGCCCTACAAGCTCGCCGTCTTCAAGGATGCCGACTATTGGGCATTCCTGCGCTTTGATCAGAGCACGCAAAAACTTGGCGAACGCCAATTGCTGACGTCGCTGGTCGGTGCCGTGTTCGCCTTCGCGATTCTGTCCTTGCTGATTGGGCGCTGGCTGTCGGTGCGCGTGATGAGTCCGGTCACTGAACTCGCCGCGCGCGTGCAGGCAATGGGGCGCACCGGCAAAGCCCAGCCGCTGCGGCCGCATTTCGAGGATGATGAAGTCGGCCAGCTTGCCGGAGCTCTCGATGATTATTCCGACAAGCTCACCGCCCTGGTCGAGCGCGACCGCGAATTCAACGCCGACGTCAGCCACGAGTTGCGCACGCCGCTGGCGGTGATCGCCACGACAACCGAGCTGCTGCTCACCGCCGAGAATATTCCGGACAAGGTGCGCGAACGCTTGAAGCGCATCGAGCGCGCCTCGCGCCAGTCGAACGAACTGACTAACGCTTTGCTGCTGCTGTCACGCAGCGAACGCAGCGCGCCGGTCGATGGCGAGACCACGGATGTGGCGAAGGTGGTCGAGCAAGTCATCGACGTCTATCGTTCGCATCTGGGCCGCAAACCTGTCGACGTGAAGGTGCTCGTCGAGCGTGCCATCGAGGTCGTCGCGCCGTCGTCGGTGGTCGCAGTCGCGCTCGGCAATCTGATCGGCAACGCGTTCAAGTACACGCCGCATGGCGACGTGATCATCACCATCGGCGCGGTGACGGGGAAAGTGACGGTCGAGGATTCGGGCCCCGGCATCAAGGCCGAAGATGCCGAAAAACTGTTCGAGCGCGGCATCCGCGGCGAGGGTGCAACCGGCAAGGGTGCGGGCCTGGGCCTGGCGATCGTGCGCCGTTTGTGCGAACTCTACGACTGGCGCGTCTCGCTCGCGCCGCGCCCACAAGGCGGCGCGGTGGCGACGCTGGATTTCCGTTTGCGCGATTGAGTGTCCGTTCAGCCGACCGGTTCAAGCCAACCGCGCTTGTCCGCTGTCGTGCCGTCAAAAAGTCCAAAAAACAATTCTTGTACTTTTCCCGTCAGCGGCCCGGGCTTGCCGGTGCCAACCGGCTTGCCGTCGACCGAGCGGATTGGCGTGATCTCGGCGGCGGTGCCGCACATGAACAGTTCATCGCACAGATATAGATATTCCCGCGGAATATCGCGCTCGATCACTTCGATGCCCACATCGCGCGCGAGCGTGATGATCGTGTTGCGGGTGATGCCGTTGAGCAGCGCCGCGCTGATCGGCGTGGTGTGCAGCGCGCCGTCGAACACGAGGAACAGATTCTCGCCGGCGCCTTCGCTGAGCAGGCCGGTCGAGGCCAGTGCGATGCCCTCCCCGAAGCCCAGACGCCGCGCTTCGCGCGCGATCAACTGGCCGGAAAGATAGTTGCCGCCGGCCTTGGCGCCGGAAGGAATCGTGTTTGGCGCAAACCGCTGCCAGCTCGACACACAGGCATCGATACCTGCTTCCAGCACGCCGGCGCCCAGGTACGGACCCATCTCCCAGGCGGCCACGGCGACGTCGGTCGGTGTATCTGCGGACAAGCCGAAACCGCCGAGTCCGCGGAACGCGACCGGGCGCAGATAGGCACGATCGAGTTTGTTCGCGCCGATCACCGCGCGCGACGCCTGCGCCAGCTCGTCGAGCGAATACGGAATCGGCATATCGTATATTTTTGCAGAATGATACAAACGCTTCAGATGATCGGTCAGGCGGAAGATGGCCTGCCCCTTCGGTGTTGGATAACTGCGAATGCCTTCGAACACCGACGAGCCGTAGTGCAGCGCATGCGCCATCACATGCGTCGTCGCTTCGGCCCAGGGTTTGATGGCACCGTTGTGCCAGATGTATTGCGGATATTGCTGCGCCATGACGTCGGCTCGCTTTAGTGGATGCGCAGCGTAGCGGGCGAACC
>JANXVS010000198.1 GCA_025351555.1 Pseudomonadota bacterium
GCCTGGCGCTTCAATCGCCGTTTTCGTCTTCGCGAACTCGTGCCTCGATTGCTCCGGGCCATGATTCTCTGTGGCCCTTGCGCAGAGCCGATTCTGCGTCAAACGAGCAATTTTTTAAGCTGAGGAACGAAGCTAATCAGGTAGGTAAATGCCGTGGTCTGGGTGGTGGCGATGGCGACGCTGGACGACAGCAGCGCGGCGGAAAGCAGCAAGACGGTGGGTTTCATGGATGTCTCCGGTTTGCGACGGATCAGATGCGGACCGCCTGGGGAGCGGGCTCGTACCTATAGTTCGCAAAACGGGGCGGAACCCCGACATGCCGGGTTAATGTTGCGAAACCTCAGTGTCGTCGGCCGCGGTGGAGCCGATTGAATGAATGCCAAAAGCGCGCGCGGCGCTGATGTCGATCAGGGCGTAGTCGGGACGGTGGCGGCCGTCGAGCTTGCTGGTGATGCGATTGCGATGTGCGCGGCCAGCGGCGAGTGCCGCAGCAAATCCGGCAAGGCTTGCACGGTTGTCGCGCGTCGGCGCAACGTCCGCGACGAAGTCCGGTAGTTTCGCCGGTAGCGCGACCGTGCCGCCCAGCAGGGTGGTTTCCAGGTACGCGGCGTGCTGCGCATCGGCGTCGGTGTAGAAGCCGACGAAGGCGTGCCCGGGGACCAGCACCAGGAAGCTGCGCAGGCCGATGCGTTGCAGAACCGAGGCGATCAGCACACTGCCGTCGACGCAATTGGCCGAACGGTCGTTCCAGGTTTCGTCGATGAAGCGCACGCGCTGGCTGAACACGCCCGGACCGCGGCCGATCGCGGGGTCTGCCCCGGAGTAGCGAATGCCGTGTTCGGTCAACGCCTGCCAGATCGCCCAGACCTGGCGGTACACGCGATCCGGATCGGCGCCCGCGTAGCCGTCGAATTTATCCACAATGCCGCTTTTTATTGCCGCGTCGAGGATACGCTCGACTGCCGTGCCGCGCTCGTCCACGTAGGCGGCGAAGATCCACGACAGATCAACACTGTCGCCACCGTCGCGCACGAAGTACAGGGCCTCGTTGAGTGGCCGCAGGCTGACGGCGACCTCGTGCGCTCCCGCAGGTGCATCGTCGCGTTCCAGCGTGAACTGCAGCCGCGTCGCCAGCGGCGTGGGCAAAGCCAAGAGGCGTGGCACATCCCAGTCCAGCGGCGGGCGCAGGTCGTAGTCGACATCGGCCAGCGGCAAAGTTGCCTCGAAGCGCGCGGGCGCACCCAGCCCCGGCGCGTCCACGTGCAGACGCACGCGCTCGCCGGCATGGCGGGCGTGCACGCGCACGGCGATCAGGCCGGTGCCATCGCCAAGCACATGATCGGTGACGGCGGCTGCGACATGCCGCCGCGCCTGCGACAGCTCGAGCGCGGGAAACACTTCATCGAAGGGGGTGACGCGCACGCGCCAATCGCTATCATCCGCCACGGCAATCTGCGGCAACGCCGAGAGGAGTAGCAATGATCCGCAGATATGCATGAGCAGGCACACAGGCGTATTTCAGGCAAGCCGGCGCTGCAATGTCAATCCCGCGCAGCGATTGCGTCATCCACGCGCTGCCGCTATCGTTCACCTGGCGCTGCCGCGCATATGTTTCCTTCCCGTTTTCGGAGTTGCTCATGTCGTCCCATCGCATCCCAGGGTTTGCTGTCGTTTTGTTCGCGCTTTCCAGCACGCTTGCTTGGGCGGCAGCATCGGTAGCCGGCGCTTGCGGCAGTCAGGCCAAGCTGCCGCCGGAGCAGCGCGTCAGCAACACGGCGCATTGGGCGACCGCGAGTGAGGAAGAGAATTTCGGCTACGACGTCTACCGCGGCGACGCCGAGAAAGGCCCGTTCGTGAAATTGACCCAGCAGCCGATGCTCGGCAATGGCACGACCAGCGAGACGCATAAATACCAGTACATCGACGACAGCATCGATCCGTGCAAGGACTACTGGTACTACGTCGAATCGATCTCCAGCGACGGCGCACGCGAGAAATTCACTCCGGTGTTCCGTGCGCCGGCCAAGCGCCATGCGGCCGGCAAGACTGACGCGGTGCCGGCCAAGCCGGCCGCGCACTGAATGCGTACGCGTGCTTCGTTGCGAGTACTGATGCAAATTCCACAAGTGCGCATAATGTACATCAGCGCGTCACGCTGCGGCCCGCAAATGCGAACTCGATGATGCGCCTGCATTATCTCGAACTGATCCTGTTTTCAACCTATGCCGAGCTGCGTGCCGAGCGCGCACGTTCGTATCTGGGTCTGGCGTGGTGGATCCTGGAGCCGGCCATGAACATGGCCACGTACTACCTGGTGTTTGCGGTGATCTTGAAATCCGCGCAGACCGACTACGTGCCGTTCCTGCTGGTCGGTTTGACCTTGTGGCAATGGTTCAAGTCCTGCGTCAGCCATGGCGGCTATTCGATCTGGCAGCAATTGCCGCTGATCCGCCAGGTCAAGTTGCCGGCGCAGGTGTTTCCGAGCGTGCAGATCCTGGCCGACACGGTAAAGTTTTTTTATATACTCGCGCTGCTGCTGGTGGTCCTGTGGTGCGCGGGGTATCCGCCGAACCTGACTTATGTCGCGCTGATTCCAGTCTTGCTGATCGAGTTGGTATTCGCTGCGGCGATTGCCTACATGGTTGCCGCGATAGTGCCGCTGGTGCCGGATCTGCGCTTTGTGATTGAGCAGATCCTGCAGATCATGCTGTTTCTTTCCGGCATTGTATTTGCGCTGGATGTGGTGCCCGAATCGATGCGCTCTTGGTTCGCGCTCAATCCGATCGTGGTGCTGGTGGACGCCGGCCGTGGCATCCTGATGCACGCGCGCTGGCCGGACTGGTTCGCCCTCGGCCGCGTCGCCCTGATCTCGCTCGCGTTGTATGCGTTCGGCGCATTCCTGATCGCACGGATGACGCCACGCTACGTGAAGCTGCCGACCTGACATGACCGACACGATCATCCGCATGGAAAACGTCGGCGTCGCGTTCAATGCGCAGCTACGCGTGGGTAGTCCGCGTTTCTGGGCGCTGGAAGACGTCAGCCTGACCCTGGCGCGCGGCGAACGCCTCGGCGTGATCGGCCGCAACGGCGCTGGGAAAAGTACACTTTTGCGCACACTGGCCGGCATCATTTCGCCGGATCGCGGCCGCATCACGCGTAGCTGCGCATTGAACGCGACGCCGACGTTTTCCATGCGGATGATCGTGTCGGTCATGTCAGGTCGG
>JANXVS010000206.1 GCA_025351555.1 Pseudomonadota bacterium
CAGGAGAAAAGGCACTCTGAATCCGTTGTTCCCTGATTGCCCATCCATTTCTTCACCCTGCGTTGCCATTTTCTCGTACGATACGCGCGGGCTGACCATTACGCATACAGCCTACGGGGGATGCCATGCAGAAGTCGTTTCGATACTTGTCGGCGCTAGTTTTACTCGTCGTCGCCACCGGCGTTCGCGCTGCGCCTGCCAACGACAATTGGGCCAGCCGCACTCCGATCACGCTGCCGTTCACTTCCAGCGAGCCCAACATGTACCTGGCCACGGTCGAGGGCACCGATCCGGATCCGCCATGCCGCCCGGTCAACCGTGATCCGGCTCAATATACACTTTGGTACAGTTATACAACGGGTACATCGACCGAATACATCACCCTCACGATAGCGAACAACAAGCCCGTCTCCGGCATCGTCAGCGTTTACACGGGCAACCCGACGGATGGTTTCCGGATCGTCAGCGGCGGCTGCAGCGCCCAATCGGACACCGACGCAATCACGCGCATTGCAGGGCTACGCCTGGCTCCGAACACCAGCTATTCAATCGAAGTCGCCAGTTACTTCTCTGGGCTCACCAGCAACGACCCGCTCGCGTTTTCGGTGGCATCCTCGCAGCAGTACGTCGTGACGAAAACGGCGGATACCAACGACGGTACTTGCGGCGTCGCCGATTGCTCGCTGCGCGAAGCGATCGGTGCCAGCAATGCCAATCCCGGCGTCGTACTGATTCCTGCCGGCACCTACAAGCTCACGATCGTCGGAGCTGAGGAATACCTCAATGCCACCGGCAGCCTGGATGCGCTGCACGGCATGGGAATCTATGGCGCCGGAATGCAGCAGACCATTATCGACGCCAATCAGCTGGATCGGGCTTTCGCGCTGGATCCGGTCGCATCCGGCACGAACCATACGAGTTTCGCCATCGGTGACCTGACGATCACGAACGGCAGTTCGAGTTTCAGTAACGGGCACAATCAAGGCGGCGGCGGGCTCGCGCTGGACTCCGGAACCGATTACCTCGGCATGGAGCGCGTCGCGCTGACCGCGAACCACGCTACCAGGACCGGCGGCGGAGCGGTGATCAACTCACCGGCGACGCTGCGCGACTGCGTAGTCAGCAACAACATCAGTGACTACTTCGGCGGCGGTGGCCTCTATATCGCATCAGATACCACTCGACATGCCGAGATCTGCGGTTCGACAATCTCCGGCAACTCGATTACCGACCAATTCGGTGGCGCTGGCGGCGGCGTCTACGCCCATGGGACCCTGTACGTGAGCAACAGCACGATCAGCGGCAATGACGCCATTGGCTATGGCGGCGGCATCTACAGCCAGTCCGGCTCGCTGCATATGGCTAGCAGCACCGTGGTACTGAACAGCGCGCAGACAAACCCGAACCGACAGGACGCTGGCGCCGGCGTGTACATGAGCGGAAGCGGTTCCAATTCAATCATCGACAGCATCATTGCCTACAACACTGCGGCTGATCTGGTCGATCCACCGGATTGCGGATTGTTGGACAACACGATAATTCTGACATCGAGCTACAACCTGGTCGGCTCGTCCGGCGGCTCGTCACCCGGCGCGTGTGCCTTCAGCGGTACTGGCGACGTGACCAGCGCCACCCCCGGCGTTTCGAAGACGCTGGCGGACAACGGCGGGCCCACGCAGACCCACGCACTGCTCGGCGGAAGCCCAGCGATCGACGCTGGCGATCCCACAGGTTGCAAGGACAACTCCGGTGTGTTGCTGACCACCGACCAGCGCGGCTTCAATCGCCTGGAAGGCGTGCGCTGCGACGTTGGCGCGTTCGAGTGGCATGACGGTATATTTCAGAGCGGCTTCGAGCCTTGATGCTGATCTGGCGGTTTTCTTCGCGCGATCGGAAAACATTTGCTACTCTCGAATCGGGACAAGATAAGGGGGTTCCAATGATTCGCTACCTTCGTGCGCCGCTCGCGTGGCTGCTGTTCTGCGCTGTGCCGGCTTCGGCAACCAATCTGCTCAACAATCCGGATTTCGACACCGACCTTGCAGGATGGATCACATCCTGCGGTGAAGTGCCAGGAACGTGGGACGGCTCGGCAGGATCGCCTGCCGCAGGATCGCTGTATATGCAAGCGATAGTCACATCGAGTTGCATTGCACAATGCGTCAATATTGCGGGCGGCCAGAGCGTCGATCTTTCCATTCGCAGCAAGGGCGATCTTTGCGCCGATGACAGCGAGTATGCCGGCGCCTACCTTAATACCTTTGATCAGGCGGATTAGCGCCGGCTACAACATTGCCGGCAGCGGCTGTCCGAGCAACGGCCCCGCCGACATCGCGACAACCGATCCGCAGCTCAGCCCGCTAAGCGCCAACGGCGGTCTCGGTGACACGATGATGCCGCACCCGACCAGCCCCGCAACCGACGCCGGAAGCTGTGCGGCTTCATCATTGAACATTGACGAGCGCACCCACGCACGTCCCAGCGACGTGCCACGCGTGGCAAACGTTGCCGATGGCTGCGACATCGGTGCGGTTGAACTGGACGACGATATTTTCTGGAATGGGTTCGAAGGTTAGCGACGGAGCAGAACGAGAACCGGGATCAGGATGTAGTTTTTTCGCTTCAGCGCATGATGAGAAAGTGTACTCTGACCCGCGTTTCCCGCTTCCGCTTCCCTAGTTAGTGCTCGTCAGAAAACCCCTGTTTTTAAGAAAAGCATAGCCTCAATTCTGAAGGTTACGTTCGGCAATTGTGGCGTGATGTTCCAGAATTATACAAATCCAACGCGGTTTGAGAGTAAAGCGCGAATTCCGTC
>JANXVS010000229.1 GCA_025351555.1 Pseudomonadota bacterium
GGCAGTCGATGGCGCCTTCGACTGCGTGCGGGACGTCGCTGGAGCCAGTCAACGCGACGGTGGTGCGCGAGCGTTACTGGATCGAATTCCAGCCCGGCGAGATCCGCGCCTGCAATAGCTGCCATGGCGTGAATCAGACGAACCAGGCCGGACAAACTGTTCCAGTGAATCAGCCGCAGGCATTAACCAATCTGCTTGTCTGGTGGAAACTGCATGGCGATTTGATTTTCAAGGACGGGTTCGGCCCGTAGCTGCATCTCGCCGTCGCTGCACCGTAAGGTTATGCTCGCGTCGCCAAACCGACGCGAGCATGCCTTATGCAAAAGTTGCTGCCTCAGCGCTATTTCGTTTTCGCCGCATGTCTGGCGCTATTCGTTTTGTCGCTGGCCATGCTTTGGGACGGCGTGGTCTGGCGCTGGCTCGCCGCCATCAGCGGAGCCTTGAGCGCTGTCGGTCTGCTGGATCTGGCGCAGCACAAGAGCACGCTGCGGCGCAATTTTCCGATCACCGCGCATATCCGCACGTTCTTTGAATACTTCCGGCCGATGTTGCGTCAGTACGTGGTCGAGTCCGATACCGAGGAAGTGCCGTATTCGCACGCGCAGCGTTCGCTCGTGTATCAGCGCGCGAAGAATGTCGAGGACAAGCGCCCATTCGGCACCGAACTCAATGTCTACGCCGACGGTTACGAATGGATCAATCACTCGCTCGCGCCGGCGAAAATCGATAGCCACGATTTCCGCGTTTCGATCGGCGGGGCGCAATGCACTCAGCCATATTCGGCCAGCGTGTTCAACATCTCGGCGATGAGTTTCGGTGCGCTGTCGGCGAACGCGATCCGCGCGCTTAATGAAGGCGCGCGCCGCGGTGGCTTCTATCACGACACCGGCGAAGGTTCGCTGTCGCGCTATCACCGTGAGAACGGCGGTGACATCTGCTGGGAAATCGGCTCGGGCTATTTCGGCTGCCGCAATCCCGACGGCACGTTCAGCGAAGAACGCTTTGTGGAAAATGCAACAACTACGCAAGTAAAAATGATCGAGATCAAGCTGTCGCAGGGCGCCAAGCCCGGCCACGGCGGCGTGTTGCCGGCGGCCAAGGTCAGCGCCGAGATCGCCGAGGCCCGCGGCGTGCCGCAGGGCGTGGATTGCATATCGCCGGCCGCACACAGTGCGTTCTCGACGCCGCTGGGCCTGCTCCAATTCGTCGCGCGCCTGCGTGAGAAATCCGGTGGCAAGCCGACCGGATTCAAGCTCGCCCTAGGCCATCCCTGGGAATGGTTCGGCATCGCCAAGGCGATGCAACAAAGTGGAATTTTGCCGGATTTCATCGTCGTCGACGGCGGCGAAGGCAGCACCGGCGCGGCGCCGCTGGAGTTCACCGATCACGTCGGCGCGCCGTTGCGCGAGGCGTTATTGCTGGTGCACAACACCTTGGTAGGTTTGAATTTGCGCGACAAGATCCGCATCGGCGCCAGCGGCAAGGTGATCACCGCGTTCGATCTGGCGCGCACGTTCGCGCTCGGCGCGGACTGGTGCAATGCCGCGCGTGGCTTCATGTTCTCGCTCGGCTGCATCCAGTCGCAGACCTGTCACACCGATCGCTGTCCGACTCGCGTCGCCACGCAGGATCCATCGCGCTGGAAAAAACTCGACGTGCCGGACAAGGCCGAGCGCGTGAAGATGTTCCACGACAACACGCTCAAGGCGCTGAAGGAACTGATTGCCGCCTCAGGACTGAACCATCCCAACGAGATCGGCCCCGAGCACATCATCCGGCGCGTGTCCTCGACTGAAGTGCGTTCGCTGTCGGCGCTGTATCACTTCGTCAAACCTGGCGAACTGATCGGCGGCCTGCCCGACCACGCCGTGTTCAAGGTGTTCTGGGAGGCGGCCCGCGCTGACAGCTTCGCGCCGCCGCGTACGGTGCTTGAGCTGCATCACACGAAGATGCGTTAGGCGGCAAGCCATCATCACAATGAGGTGAAGTTATGCAACCCAAGTGGCTCGGCCTTTTTGTTGTCCTCGCAGTATCAGTCGCTGCTTCAGCGCAGAACAGTGCGTCTCCGGAATCGCCCTCATCTCAAGCCACCATTGTGGGCTCCAGCGAAATCCAGGCCATGGTGCAACGAAGCGATACCGGCGCTCTTTCCGACTCCGTTCTGCGCGTACTTCCCATAGAGTCTCAATACAACATTGGAGTATCGGTAGTTCGTCGCTCCCAAGTGGATGGGCGGGCTCCGCCAGACGCTATCGTGCATGACGCCATTACCGAGGTGTATCAAATCATCGAGGGCAAAGGCGTTCTTGTCACGGGTGGCACGCTCGAGTCACCTGTGCCTCTACCCACTGACAGCCAGGTTGTTCGTCAATCAATTGGTCCAAGCTCCTTGGGCAAGCTCATTCGCGGTGGAACGCGGC
>JANXVS010000234.1 GCA_025351555.1 Pseudomonadota bacterium
CTCGCTCACCGCAGGTGAGCGAAAGCTCTGCTCTCAAGATCAAAACCAAGAAAGAACTGGATGACCAGCTCCGCTGTTGAAAACCCCGCCTTCGCGGGAATGACGAACTGGGGTACGACTACTTCAGCGCATACCCCATTGCAATCCCCACCCACAGCGCCAACCCCACCCAGTTGTTATTGCGAAACGCCGCAAAGCAGGCATCGCGATCGCGCCCGCGCATGATCCATTGCTGCCAGACGAACAGCAGCGCGGCGACGCCCACGGCGACGGAATAGATCCAGTGCAGATGGCCACGTTGCGCCACCATCAGCATCGCGAACAGGAACGTCACCATCAGTACGCCGAGGATCGCCAAGTCGGCATCGCCGAAAAGTATCGCGGTGGATTTTGCACCGACGCGGATGTCGTCGTCGCGATCGACCATCGCGTATTCGGTGTCGTAAATCGTCGAGAACAGCACGTTGCCCAAGAACAGCAATCCGCACAAAGGCAACGCCGCCATGAACAGCTTTGGGTCGCCACCTTTCACCGCGGCAAATGCCATCGGGATCGACCAGCCGAAAGCGCAGCCCAGGTATACTTGTGGAAGATAGGTGTAGCGTTTTGCGAAAGGATAGGTCGCCGCAAGAAAGGCGCCGACAAAGGACAGCTCGATTGTCAGCTTGTTGGTCAACAGCACCAGCAAAAAGGCGAGCGCGATAAGCGCGAAGAAGACGGCGATCGCCTCGCGCGGGGTCACCTTGCCCGTGGCGATTGGGCGTTCGTGGGTACGCTTGACCTGGGGGTCGAGCCCGCGATCGGCATAGTCGTTGATCACGCAGCCGGCCGAGCGCATCAGGAACACGCCAAAGGTAAAGATGATCAGAGTTCCCCACGGCGGAAAATCCCCAGCCGCCAGCCACAGCGCCCACCAGGTCGGCCACAGCAGCAACGCCGCGCCGACCGGCTTGTGCATGCGCGCGAGTTTGGCGTATTGCGTCAGGCGCTCGCGCACATGCACCCAGTCGACGTGCGCGAGCCAGCGAGCCAGTAGCGATTGCGGCGCTACAGGTGCAACAACGCGCTTGGCTGGCGTCGCGCGTGGTCGCGGCACGGTGGCGGGTTTTGCGCCTGATGCCGGTTTCGCCGCCGCGGCCGGCGCACGCGCCTTACGCGTATCTGTCGTTCCCGGAGTCTTGTTGTTCATGCGCCAAGTTTAACCGTTGCGTGGCCGACTTGCCCTTCGTCTGCCCGCTGGTGCCGGCAATCTGCCGGTGCTCATCAACGCTGGTTTTCGGTGTTCGGATAAACGCCAGCGCAACGTTGGATTTGGTATTCGTCGCGCAAGGGGAAGGCTGATGCGTCGCTCACACCGATATGTTTTGTCGTTCGCGCTGGCTTGTCTGCCACTCGGCGTCGTCATGGCTACCAGCCCGGCGTTGCCGAATCCGGTGCTGTTTGTCACCCAGGTGCCGACCGGCTACGACAATGTGAACATGAATATCTCATCGCCGTTTGCGAACCATCTTTCCACAACGCTGGCGGCGCCACGCGGCGGCGATCTGATGTTGCTGCCGACTTCTGGACCGCTTCGCTATCTGACTTTTGAAGCTGGCTACGGCACTGCAGGCGGCGGTGCGTTGATGACCGGCAATCAGGCGATCGCCGTGCGCGACCCAGCGGTGTTCTGGGATGCGAGCAAGGCAATCTTCAGTATGGTCGTTGGCGCACCGTCCAGCGTCGGCGCTGCGGAAAACTACAGTTGGCAGCTTTACGAAATCACGAATTTGACAGCCGTGCTCGGTGGCGCAACGCCAATCGTGCAGAAAGTGCCGAATCAGCCGCCGTTCAACAATTTCGAACCGAACTATCTGAGCGATGGCAGCATCGTCTTCGTCAGCGACCGCCCACGCAATGGTGCTGCGGCGCTGTATCCGATCTTCGACGAGTATCGCGGCCAGCCGGCGAACAGCGGCTTGTGGCGGCTAGACCCGGTCAATGGCGCATTGTCCCTGGTCGAGAACACGCCGTCCGGCTCGTTCGGGCCCTTCGTCGACAGCTTCGGTCGGCTCGTGTTCTCGCGCTGGGATCATTTGAATCAGGACATCAATAACGATCCGGCGGCGCCGACCGGATTCACTCCGTTCGACTACGCATCGGAAGCTGCGAATGCCGTGACGACTGCGGCTTCGGCTGAACTGTTTCCCGAGCCGATCCACAGTGTCGCCGGCAGCAATTTGAACGGTTTCGAGATCAATCAGTTTTTCCCGTGGACGGTGAATCAGGATGGCAGCAACGAGGAAATCCTCAATCACCTCGGCCGGCACGAACTCAAGCAGACCTTCAGCCGCAGTTATACCAACGATGCCAACCTGATCGATTTCAACTTCGCAACATCGGGGCGAACGAATCAGAAGCCCATCGACAACATGTTCCAGATTCGCGAGGACCCGACGACACCGGGACGCTATCTTGGCGTCGATGGTAACGAATTCTTCATGCATCACGCCGGACAGATCGTTGCACTCAACGCAGCGCAAAGCGTAAATGCGAACG
>JANXVS010000236.1 GCA_025351555.1 Pseudomonadota bacterium
GCCGCGTTCAACAACGAATTCGGCCGGCCCTGCCTGGGCGGTTACTTCCGCACGTTCGAGGCCGAGGGCGGCGGCACGCTGCGCCGTGGCTACGACAAGCCGATCATGATTGCCGGTGGTTTGGCGAATCTGCGTTCTCCACATGTGGAAAAATGCACATTGCAACCCGGCGACGCGATCATCGTGCTCGGCGGCCCGGCGATGCTAATCGGTCTGGGCGGCGGCGCGGCCTCGTCGTTGGCCAGTGGCGCCAGTTCTGCGGAGCTGGATTTTGCCTCGGTGCAACGCGACAACGCCGAGATGCAGCGACGCTGCCAGGAAGTGATCGACGGTTGCTGGGCGCAGGGCGCGACCAATCCCATAGTCAGCATTCACGATGTCGGTGCTGGCGGCCTGTCCAATGCGATTCCGGAAATTCTCAATGACTCCGGCGTTGGCGGCAAGCTCGACCTGCGCAAGATTCCTTCGGACGATCCGCAGTTGTCGCCGATGCAGATCTGGTGCAACGAGGCGCAGGAACGCTATGTTCTCGGCCTGCGTCCCGCTGATCTGCCCGCGTTCGATGCGATGTGCCAGCGCGAGCGTTGCCCGTATGCGGTGGTGGGCAACGTCACGACGGATCGACGCTTGCTGCTCGAGGATTCACTGCGTGGCGATGTCCCGATCGACCTGCCGATCGATGTGCTGTTCGGCAAGTTGCCGCAGATGCAGCGCGACACCAAGCGCAAGCCGCAGCGCCTGGACATCATTCCTGATCTGGACGGCATCGTGCTCGAGGAAGCGATCAAGCGCGTGTTGCGTCTGCCGGCAGTCGGCAGCAAATCGTTTCTGATCACGATCGGTGATCGCACTGTCGGTGGCCTGAGTGCGCGCGATCCGATGGTCGGTCCCTGGCAGGTGCCGGTGGCCGATTGCGCGGTGACTCTGGCCGATTTCGACGGTTACGGCGGCGAAGCGATGGCCATGGGCGAGCGCACGCCGATCGCCATGCTGTCGGCGCCCGCGTCGGCGCGCATGGCCGTCGGCGAGGCGATCACGAATCTGGCGGCAGCGCCGGTCGCTGCGCTGCGCGAGATCAAGCTGTCGGCAAACTGGATGGCTGCGGTCGGGCATCCCGGCGAAGACGCGGCGCTGTTCGACGCCGTGCAGGCCGTCGGCATGAAGCTTTGTCCACAATTGGATATTTCCATTCCGGTCGGCAAGGATTCGCTGTCGATGCAGACCGTGTGGCAGCAAGATGGCCGCGAATACCGCACCGTCGCGCCGGTATCGCTGATCGTTTCCGCGTTCGCGCGCGTGACCGATGCACGCCGCGCGTTGACGCCGCAACTCAAGGTCGATGAGGGCAAAACCGAGCTGTGGCTGCTGGATATTGGCGCCGGCAAGAACCGGCTCGGCGGATCGGCGCTGGCACAAGTATACAATCGCGCCGGCGGCCTGCCGGCGGATCTGGATGACGCTGACCTGCTCAAGCGTTTTTTCGCGGCGATCCAGGAGGCCAATGCGCACGGCCTGCTGCTGGCCTACCATGACCGCGCCGACGGCGGCGCCATCGTGACCGCCATCGAGATGGCGTTCGCCGCACGCTGCGGCCTTGATCTTGAACTTACCGGTTGGGCTGAAAACACGCTATCCGCGCTGTTCGCTGAGGAACTCGGTGCCGTCGTGCAGATTCGCGCCGGCCAGAGCGAGGATTTCAAGAAACTGTTGGTCGATCATGGCCTGGCCGGGATTGCGCACTTCATCGGCAATCCGCGCAGCCGCAAACGCGTCAAGCTCTGGCTGGGCGGCGAATCGATCGCGCGCTGGCTGTGGCGCGATCTGATGGCGGCATGGTCGGAAACGAGTTTCGCGATGACCGAACGCCGCGATAATCCGGAAAGCGCGAAGGCCGAATTCGCCTGGCGCTGCGACGATGATGAACCGGGAATCACGCCGAAGCTGAGCTTTGATCCCGCGCAGGATATTGCCGCGCCGTACATAGCCAAGGGTGTGCGGCCGAAGATTGCGGTGTTGCGCGATCAAGGCGTCAACGGCCAGATCGAAATGGCGGCGGCGTTCACCCGCGCCGGTTTCGATGCATTCGATGTGCACATGACCGACTTGCAGAACGGGCGCCATCGTCTGGATGAATTTCACGGCTTCGCGGCTTGCGGCGGATTTTCCTACGGTGACGTACTCGGCGCCGGCCGTGGCTGGGCGACATCAATCCTGTTCAATCCGCAGTTGCGCGATCAATTTGCTGCATTTTTCGCAAATTCCACAAAGTTCGCACTCGGTGCGTGCAATGGCTGCCAGATGATGGCGACCCTGCGTGACATCATTCCGGGCGCGCAGGCCTGGCCGAGCTTCGAGCGCAATGCCTCCGAGCAATACGAGGCGCGCCTAGCCACGCTCGAGGTGCTGGAATCTCCGTCGATCTTCTTCAAGGGCATGGCCGGCTCGCGCATCCCGGTCGCGGTCGCGCATGGCGAGGGCCGTCCGGTGTTCAGTGACAGCGGCGACATCAAGCGTGTCGTGCCTTGCCTGCGCTACGTCGACAATCACGGCAGGGTCACCGAAGCGTTTCCGCTGAATCCGAATGGCTCGCCGAAGGGCATCACTGGCCTCACCGCCGCCGATGGCCGCGTGACCGTGCTGATGCCGCACCCGGAGCGCGTATTCCGCAGCGTGCAGATGTCGTGGGCGCCACCCGAATGGGGTGAGGATTCGCCGTGGATGCGGATGTTTCGCAACGCGCGCGTGTGGGTTTCCTGAAGTGACGTTGTCGCCGCTGAAACATTTCATGCTCGGCGCGCTGCTGTGGCTGCCAGCTGCATTTTTCCTGTGGTTCTGGTTTGCCGCGCCGCTGGTGTGGCCGGTGATCCAGATTGCCAAACTCGTGTTGCTGCACGCGTGGCCGAGCCTGTTCACGGCGGTTAGTCAGGGTGCTGATCTGCTGGATGCGCAAGGTCATGTGCTCACGCATGCCGGCTATCTGATGCAGATATCCAGTGGCGTGCTGGTGAATGCGGCGCCGGCCGGTGAGGCCGCGCGGTTCGGATTTCTCGAGCCGGTGGTGAATCCGATGATCTACGGCTATGCGCTGCCACTGTTCGCGGGGCTGGTGCTGGCGACGCCGCTGACACGGCGCCAGCGAGCGCTGCAACTGGCGATCGGCATTCCGCTGATCTGGCTGGCGCAGGCGTTCGGCGTGATCGCCGAAAGCCTGAAAAGCCTCGGCCTGGATGCAGGCCCTGCGGGAACCGAAGCAATGCGGCGCGCAGGACTGCCACTGGAATTGATTGCGCTTTGCTATCAGTTCGGCTATCTGATCCTGCCGGCGCTGGTGCCCGCGGCGCTGTGGATCGTGGGCAATCGGCGCTTCATCGAAACGCTGACGCGCGCGCCGGGCAGGGAACCTGTGCTGGTCGCCGGGGTCGAAACGCAACGTTCTGGGGATAGTGAATGATGTCTGCGGTCGAATCACTGCCGAATCCGGAGCAGCCGGGCGAGTCCGAATCGCTTGACGAACGCATTTGCGACTATCTCGTCGCGCGTGGCCGGCTCAAGGAAGCCGACCTCGTACGCGCGCGGCGTCTGCTCGAGGAAAACGGCGAGGGCAATCTGGTGCCGTTGCTGACCCGTCTTGGTCTGGTTTCCGAACGCGAAATGGCCGACGCGCTGTCTGAAGTGCTCGGCCTGCCTCTGCTCAGTGCGAAGGATTGTCCGGAATCGCCGCCGCCGAACGTGCAGATGTCGGTGCGTTTTCTCAAGCAATACCACGT
>JANXVS010000290.1 GCA_025351555.1 Pseudomonadota bacterium
ACCGCGTGGGCAACCCCACCCGCATCACTGGAGAAACCGATGAATCAAGACATCATCCAAGGCAAGTGGACGCAACTGAAGGGTTCGCTGAAAACGCAATGGGGCAAACTCACCGACGATGATCTGAGCCGCGCCGACGGCAATCATCAATATCTTGTCGGCAGACTGCAAGAGCGCTACGGCTGGCAAAAGGACCACGCCGAACGTGAAATTCGCGACTTCGAGCGGACCTTGCATAAAAAGGCCGCGTAACCCACAGATGCGACAACAAACGGGCCGCTCGAGCGGCTCGTTTGTTCGTTGCATCAGCCGTGCGCTTGCTTCAGCGCGGCCAGATCGGCGAGTACCTGCGCGGAATTTTCCTTCGGATCAACATCTTTGTAGTGCTTGGCGATCTTGCCTTGCGGATCGACCAGGAAGGTTTCGCGCCGCGCATAGGTAAACGTCAGATGCGAAGTCAGAACACCGTAGTCCTTGGCGGTCGACTTGCTGCTGTCGGCCAGCAGCGGAAATGGCACATGATATTTCTCGGCAAACTTCGCGTGCGATTTCACGTCGTCCAGACTCACGCCCAGCACTTGGGCCCCAGCCTTGTGCAGTTTGTGTACATCATCGCGAAAGGTGCAGACCTCGGTGGTGCAGCCGGGGGTGTCGTCTTTCGGGTAAAAGTATAAAACGACCCACTGTCCGTGATACTTCGCGAGCGTGTGCCACTCACCTTTCTGGTCCTGCAACTTGAAATCCGGCGCCGCCTGACCATCTTGTGGAGCGGTCGCGGCTTCGTCCGCGGCGAAAGCCGCCGGAATCAGCAGCGCAAACATCGATAGCAGCATAAGCCAGCGTCGCATGGTTCACCTCGTTTGAGAACGGCAGATTTACGGAAATCGCAGCATACGCCTATGGATTGCGCGATGCCGCAACGGTGTCCCATGCGACCGGAGGCACACGCCAAATCTTGCATACCTTGGCGCCAAACGGGATAGTCCGAATAGCCAATTCAACGGAGCACGCATCATGACCCGCCACCTAGCCATATCCGATCGCATCGAAGCCTACGTCCTGGCGCATACGCACGAAAGTGAGGTCGCGCGACGCCTGCGCGCAGAGACCGCGACGTTGCCGCAGGCCGGAATGCAGATCGGCCCGGATCAGGCCGCGTTCCTGGCCCTGCTCGTGCGTAGCATCGGCGCGCAACGCTGCCTCGAGATCGGCACGTTTACCGGCTATAGCGCGCTGACGGTCGCTTCCGCGCTGCATGCGAACGGCAAGCTGGTTTGCTGCGATATCAGCGAGGAATGGACAGCCATTGCGCGTCGCTATTGGCGGGACGCCGGCGTCGCGGCACGCATCGAAATGCGCCTCGCGCCCGCGCTCGTCACTCTGCGCGATCTACTCGCACGCGATGGCGAAGGCAGCTACGACTTCGCGTTTATCGATGCCGATAAATCCGGCTACGACAGCTATTACGAAGCTTGCCTGAAATTGCTGCGCCCGGGCGGTCTGATCGCGCTCGACAATATGCTGTGGTCCGGCCGCGTTGCCGACGCGCAACAGCACGATACCGACACCGATGCCATCCGCACGCTCAACGCAAAAATTCATGCCGATGCGCGCATCGACGCGGCCTTGCTCACCGTTGGCGATGGCGTGATGGTCGTGCGCAAACGCTGACATCGGCGGCAGTTGGCCCATGAGCGCTGCGAGTGGATAACTACTTCTTCGGCTTGCCCGGCAACTTCGAAGAATCGTAACCCCCAACTTCAAACACGACGGTTTTGTCGCCCGCATCCTTGAGTGTCACATCGATGGCGACATTTTTCGCTTTTTCCAATTTTGCGATAAACCCCTTGTCGTCGTCGATGAACAGCGCGGGCTCGCCGGTCGGCGGAATCGTCGCCTTCATGCGCAGCGCCGGCGCGTCATCGAAACGCACGGGCAAGGTCACGCAGCCCTTGCGGCAATCGAACGTCGCGTTGTCGAGCAGCAGATACACGCTCTGACCCCATTGTGGATGCTGGCGCAGCACCAGGCGCAGGCGTTTGGCGTTCTTTAAGTCCGTACTGTCGATTGGCTGCTTGCTGGCGATGGCTGCGGTGTATTGCGTGCCGGCAGCTTCGGGCACGGCGTTGTATGCCCACTGTCGCATCAGCCGTCGCGTTTCCAGCTGATTCGCCGCTTTCGCGCGCACCTCGCCCAGGGTTTGCTGCACCTGGGCCGCGGCGACGGTACCCGGATATTTTTTCAGCAGTTCGTCACCCAGCGTCGTCGCCAGATCCCAGCTGCTGCTCGCGCGCATCTGGCCATAGAGCTTGAGCGCGTTGTCCGCTTTCGCTTCGTTCGCGACCTTCGCCGTTGCCGCCACATCGACTGGCGGTGCCGGACCGCCACCCGAACAGGCAACCAGCAGAGCTGTGCTCAGCACGAGGCAACGCAGAAACGGAATTCGTGGCAGCATGCGGCGGAATTGGTGAGAGTCGAAGCGCGCAACGATAACCGATTCTGCGGCTAACGGCAGGGATCGTGACCCAAGTTGCGCTCGTAGGTGGAAACCTCCTCGTCATGTTCGCGGCCAGCGCGGCCGATGGCACCGGCACGATGCATCTGCACACAGGCTTCGTCATGCGGAATCGCATGCGCCGAGACGCTCACCGACGCGCTGCTGGCGCGCCCTTTTCCACGTTTTCCATGACCACCATCGGCCGCCGCGATGGAACGCGGACAGCCGCCGTGCCGATAGAACACTTCGCCGTCGCTGGCGCGGCATTCGTAGGACGGGGCCTGCCGGGGTTCTGCCCGGGCGACTCCCGGACTGCGCGACGCGGTGCGTTCACTGCGTCGCACCACAGCATATTGCGGCGCGGCTGCATGGGCAGGTGCAGGCGCGATCACCAGCATCGTTTGCTGCTGCGCGGCTGCGCAGGGTTGCGACTGGTAGGCGATGTCGCCTTGCGCATTGGTGCATTTGTATACCGATTCAGCGCGCACGCCGGCGACCAGGCCGAGCAGCAACAGCATCAGCACCCATTCATGCCAGCGCATGCTGCGACCGTGTGCCTCGAATTGAATCTTGTTCATTGACCCAGCCCTCCCGTGAATAGCGCCATCTTCGGTTCCGGGCGCGGCGGAAACCATCGCCAATCCCACTCGCGTGTTGTAGGAATTGCCCTACAATGCGGCCTCGCCTGCCTTCGTCGGACTTGCCATGAAAAACCTTCTGATCACCCTTGCGCTGCTCGCCTTCGGTGGGGCGCAGGCGGCTGAACCCGCGCCGGCGCAGACGGTCGATGCCGCGCTGGCGCAGGCGCAACGCGAGCAGCGGCCGCTGCTGATCGATTTCAGCGCGGTGTGGTGTTACTCCTGTTACTACATGGCCACGCATGTGTTGAACGGGCAGGAATGGCAAGCGCTCGAGAAGCGTGCCCTCGTCGTCGCGGCCGATGCCGATTCTCCGGACGGCGCGCACTGGATGGAAAAACTCAAGGTGAAGGCTCTGCCCGCCTACGTGGTGCTCAAAGCCGATGGCAGCGAATTGGGACGCATCCTTGCCGAGCAGTCGCGGGCGGCGTTCTATCCGCATATAAACGCGATCCTCGGCGGCGGCGATGCGCTGGATGCGCTCAAGGCCAAAGCCAAGGCGGGGTCAACGCCCGCGATCGCCGACGTGCTGTCTGGCTACCTTGCGCGCGATCAGGTGCCGCAGGGCCTGGACTGGTACGCGGCGCTGCCCGCCGAACGTCGCAAATCCGCAAGTACAGATACCAACGTCACACTTTGGCTCGATCGTTTACAAATGGAAAAAGCGGCAAAAGATAAAAATAATGCGGTATGCGTAACTGCCGCGACCAAGGTGCTCGCCGGCAAGGTCGGCTGTGATCGCTACTACGTGCTCGAAAGCCTGATCGAGTGCAGCGACAAGCTGCCGACCGGCCAGCGCAAACCTCTGCTAGAGGCGCAGCGACCGGCGCTGGATGAGTTGCTGTCGAAACAGGTATTTGTCCAGCCGCCGGTTTGCGCCGATCAACGCACGGCCGTAATCGTCGCGGCCGATCTGGATGCGGCGGTCGGCGACAAGGCCGGCGAAACCGCGGTGCTGGATCATGCCATCGCCGACGCACGCCAGCGTCTGGGCAACGATCTGACCAAGGATCGCAATCTCGCTGACAACTTGCGTGTGTTTCTGGTTCGCGCCAAACGCATGGATGAAGTCGATGCGCTGATGCCCAAGCTGATGGCCGCGTACCCTGACGATTACGTCTACGCCTATCGCTACGGCCGCAGTCTGCTCGAACGCGGCAAGCCGGCCGAGGCGTTGCCGTATCTGGAACAGGCCGCGGACAAGGCGTTCGGCGTTAACCGCCTGACTGTCGCGACACTGCGCGTGAAGGCGTTGCTTGCACTGAATCGCAAGGCGGATGCGGAAAAAGTCGTCTCCGATACGCTGAAGGAAAATGGCCCTTGGTTCCCCGAGCTGGCGGCGAAGCTGAAGGCAACGCTCAAGTCGTAGAACCGCTTGCGCAACGCGTTAGGGATGTTCGGCTTCCACATGCACGCGTTCGCGCCGGATCAGATACAGGCCGCTGGCGATGATCACCGCCGCACCGACCAGGGTGATCGTATCCGGCAACGTGTGCCAGAAAACCCAGTCGAGAATGATGCCCCAGACGAGCGCGGTGTATTCGAGCGGCGCGATCCGCGACGCGGCGGCGCGTTTGAACGCATCGGTAATCGCATACTGGCCGACGGCGCCGGTGACGCCGAGCGCGGCGAGCACGCGCCAATCCGCTGACTGCATCGGCAACCACTCACGCCAGGCAAGCGCGCTGGCGAATACGCTGGTCATCATCAGCATCCAGAACACCATGCTTTGGGTCGAGTCGCTGCGCCCGAGCACGCGCACGGCGATCGCCGAGATCGCATAGCCGGTGGCGGATATCAGCACCGCCAAGCCTGCCAACGTAACCACGCCGGCGCCAGTCGGCCGCAACACGATCAGGGTTCCGCAAAAACCCAACAGGATCGCCGTCCAGCCGCGCCAGTCGACGTGCTCGCGCAACACCAGCGCCGCCAGCGCGGTGATGATCAGCGGCGCGATGAAAAACAGCGCGTACGTTTCGGCCAGCGGCAGACTGCGCAGCGCATAGGCGAACGCGGACAACATGACGATCGACAGCACGCCGCGCAGCAGATGCAGCGGCCAGCGCACGTGCAAGAGTTGACGCGCACCGCCAGCGAACACTACCCACAGTGCCACCAGCGGCAGCGATGACAATCCGCGCAGCGCAGCAACCTGCATCGGCGGATAGTGCTGACTCAACGCCTTCAGGCAGGCGTCCATCAATGAGAACGTGGCGACCGCGAGCAGCATCGACAACATTCCGCGTAGATTGTTTGGGGACGATGGCACACGATACTCGCGGTAGAGTCGCGACAGTCTAATTCTAATTCGCGTTAGAAAGTGCACTAATTATCCACTCCCACCCGCAAATGGATTTTACCGTTTGGCGATCGGCTTCCAGCGCCAGTAGGCCGACAATGAGTTGGTCTTCGAGTGCATCCAGACTCTCGAAGGCGCGATTGTGGAAGTGTTTCTCGCGCAACTCATCCCACACATGCTCGACGGGATTGAGCTCGGGCGAATACGGCGGCAGGTTTAGCAGGTGCAGGTTTTCTGGAATCGCCATGGTCTGACTTTTGTGCCAGCCGGCGCCATCGAGCACCATGACGATATTTTCGTCGGGATGGCGTGTGGCCACCTCGGCGAGAAAGACTTCCATGCATTGGCCATTGACCGCAGGCAGCACCAGCGAATCCAGATCGCCGTCCTGCACGCTGACGGCGGCGTACGCATAGACATACTCGTGTGTGAGCATGGCCGATACGGTGGGCCGGAGCGGTCGTTTTGCCCAGCAGTAGCGACAATCGCTGATTCGACCGAAACGCGCCTCGTCTTGAAACATCAGGCGCAATGGGCGCGTAACCGGAAAGGCGTTCAACGCTTCTGCCACAAGGCCGGGGAGTTTTTTTTGAAGTCCTCGCGGCGTCCCGCATCGCCTTGAGGATGAGCGGTATCTGGCGCCAGTTTGCGCCAGCCGTGGCGAGCCAAAATGCGATATAGCGTCGACAGAGCGATAGATCGCCCCAGCGCTTTCTCGTACGCCGGTCTCAGTTGTGGGATGACCACAACACCCCCGCGTGCCGCCGACACCAAGACCTGATCGAGCAATTGTGCTTCACGTTCCAGCGAGGCGGCCGCGTGATTGCGCAGCTCGCGCTTGCGCCGCTTGGGGGTGATCTCGTGATCGCGTTCGCGCCGCCGTCGATTGCGCAACTTGCAGGTCAGGCTGATCGACCTGCCGATTGCGCGTGCCGTCTCTTCCAGGCTCAAGCCCAGTTCAAGCGGCAGCACGATGGCCTGCGCGTGACGCAGCTCGTCGGCGGTCTTGGCAGTGGTGAGAAGTTCACGCGCCCACTCCAGCTCCGCGGTTCCACTTGCAGTACGTGCCATGTCTGCCTCCGGTTTCGGAGG
>JANXVS010000318.1 GCA_025351555.1 Pseudomonadota bacterium
GGGAGAACAGATCGCCCATTGCGCCGACCCGCCAGATATAGGAGCCACCATGGCCGAGGAAGTGCACCAACAAATTACCCGCATCCAGGTCGTCGCGCAGCGTCGTTCGTGCCTGCCGATAACGGGCCGCATCGCGATCCGTGGCATCGGTATAAATATTGTTCGTCGCAAACCCTTGGGCGTCGAGATCCGCGGCGATCTTGTCCGACGCCAGCTTGAACGACGCGACCTCGCTGGTGCTGACGAACGTCACTTCGCGGTGCCAGGAACCCGGCACGGGATGGGTCAGGTAAGCAAGCGTCTTGTCGACAATCGCCTTGACCTCAGCCGGTTCCACCACCGGAAAACGTCCGACCGCGAGCGTGGGGTGGAAATCGCCCGTCTTCATCGTGACGAAATCGTTGTCGCTGGCCGCCTGCCCATCAGAAGCAGGAAATTGCCAGGTGGGAATCAGATTGCGGTTGGACAACTGCGGATTGGACTCCGAATAAGCGTAGGTCACCATTTCGCGGAAGCCATTGCCTGCCAGCACTTGCTCCGGGCGCGGCTGCGGCGTGAGCAGATACGATTCCCCATTCAAATGGCCATTGCGCACATCGTGATGGATATCGGTGCTCGCGTCGCCCACCAGCAGCAGATAACGCGGCTTGATCGCCCAATGCTGGGTACCCCAGGCGATCAGATTGCGGATGGCCACCGGGTGGATGATGCCGTCGTTGAATTGATCGTAGATGGCATCGACATCGATGGCGGCGACCTTGTGCCCGTGTTCGCGATGGTATTGCGCCAGCGGCTGGATCGCGGCCAGCAGGCGCGGATGCGCGACGATTACATAGTCGGCCGCGTCCGCGCGCAGATCGACGCTGGCCACAGGGCGGACCAGGGTAGGATGGAGCAGTTGACCGTCACGCACCGGATACAAATCCACATCGGCATTTGCCGCGGCGGCGCGCAAGCGATCGTTACCGAGCGGCGCCAACAGCCGGTAGCTGCCATCGGCGGCGTATAATTGTGGGTTTGTTGCCCCTTTTCCATCCAGCTCGAGCGGCGCAGCGGCCGTCGCCCGGAACATTGCGTTGCTCGCGGCCAGATTGCCGCGCACCGGATAGGACATTTCCACCCAGTTGAACATCGCCACATCGACGATGAAGTTCTTGGAGTCGCCCGGCAAGTCGCGACGCGGCACGCGCAAGCGCAGGGTGTTGCCCTGCGCGCGCAGCACGCTGCGCGCGGCATTCAGAACCTTGCGCATTTCGTCGCGCCCTTCCCACTCAAAGCGGGCCAGCAGCTTGCCGTTGAGCGAGGCTTCCACGACATGATCGGCCGGCTTGGTCGTGTCGGCCACGGCGATGACGTTGGACACACCGCGAAAATCCAGGGTGATTGCTACATCGGCATCACCCGACGCCTTGGTCAAATCAATGTCCGCTAGATCGAAGTTGTAACTGAACGGCTGCGCGTCGATCGGCGTCAGCTTGGCCCACTGCCAGACATCAGGCTCGTCGCCAGGCTTCATCTCGTTGCCACCCAGCCGCAGCATCAGGTTTTCCTGTTCGAAATGCTGGGTGCGCCGCAACGACGCCGCTTTCGACGCAACAGTATTGGCAGGAATTGGATCGACGCGAAGCTCGTGCATGCGCGCATGCGCGCCCGGCGCAGCCGCGAGCAGGTAGACATTTACCGTGGAATACTGGTCGTACCAGCTTTGCGGCCCGTGCAGGGCCTGTCCGACCCATTCGATGCGGCTGCCGGCGGCAAAATGGCCGCTGCCGTCATCGTGCACGCGGATCGGCACTTCCTTGCCGTGGTTGAGCAACATCAAGTCGTTGCCCGGGCAATCCTTCAGTTCGGGCTGTGCAGCGACCATGGCGGCGTAATCCAGCGCATAGACGCCGGAGTCTTGGATCTCGATATGCAAACGCCCCGAACACGCCCTGCTGTCGGTCGACAGCGCGAGCAGAATCAAAGCCAAGCATACCGGCGCAAGCCGCGACAAAACAAACATCATGATCCGATTGAGGTGGTCCGATTGAGGTGATCAGAGTGGGGTAGCTGCGGGATTCGTCCAGCGCGTATCGGCTTCGCTGGCAGTCTTGGCGGATTAAGCAGGTGCCATCGCCGCAAGCACGGCCGGTGGCGATAGTTTACCGCCTTAGCGTAACCGGCGCGACTCTGTCGACCATCAATCGCGACAGCATTCTTGGTACTTGGCCATGCAGTAGTGGGCAAGCTGCGCTGACGCAGCCGGGTCTGTATCGGCATGATCTGCAGAATCGCGCAACGTCTGCAATTGCGCGTCGGCGGACGAATCCAGCACCGGCACACCGACATGAGCAGCGGCGCGCAGCAGGCGTACATCCTCGGCTTGAGCGGAAAGAATCTGCACGAGTTCGATCGCCAAGCTCGCCAGCCACTGGCCCAGGTAAGACTCGATGTCCTTGCCATCGACGCGTAGAACGAAACATTCGTAGTGCGATTGCAGCGCTGCAGCCAGCGCCTGCACACTCGGCCCGGACTCATTCACGGCAAACGCAATCCGTGGACGTGGCGGCAGCACAGCGTAGACGCCATCGCGGTCGGCGTAAATGCGGCGCACGCGGTAATCGAGCACGCGTCGCGCAAAACTATACAAAGTCGCACCGACCTTCGCTTCATAGTCCGGATAGCGCGAACGCAGTACCTGCATGCCTTGCGCACCGAGCGCGGCGCGGCGCGCCTCGCCGAAACTGGCGCTGCGCTGGTGATGCACAAACACGTTGCCGGCAATGACGTGACGAAAACCGGCGTGTTCGCCGCGCTGGCACAGATCATTCTCCTCGCCGTAGCCGGACGGAAACGCATCGGCATCGAGCACGCCGACGCGATCAAGCATGGCGCGTTTGACGAACATGCAAAAACCATTTCCGGTTGGCAGTTCCGGCAGGCAGCCGCCGGCGTTCTGCAACAACGCGCGCTGCACCATCGGCAACGTCCACTGCGCAGGGATTGGGCAATACTGCTCCAGCTCCGGCACGCTGAAGGCACCAGCGTTGTCGGACACTGCCGTGACGGTGCCGATGTCCGCGTACGCGTACGCGACCTGGCGCAAGACCTCAAGCCAACGCGGACCCACTCGCGTGTCGCTGTTGAGCAGAACGACGTCGGCGTCGCCGGCCAGCTCGATACCCAGATTGGTGCTGCGTGTGTAGCCGAGATTGTGCGGATTGCGGTGAACGACGAAGCCGTCACGATGTTCGTAGTCCGCGAGCAACGCGGCGATATCCGGATCAGTGCTGGCGTCATCGATCAGAATCAGACGCGTCTGTCCGCGTGTCCAGCGCAGCACCGCGGCGATGCAATGCCGCACCAAGTCTGGCAAATTGAATATCGGCACGACAATGGCCGTCGTCGACGCACCTGTCCACTTCGGCAGCGGCAGCGTCGGCATTGGTTGCATTGCGCGTGGCGCGCCCTCCCACACATTCGCGCCCACACGCGCAGCATGGCCGTACAGCACACGCCAAGGTTCGCCAATCATGCTGCTATCCGCGGCGCGCAGTGAGAATTCGATTTCATCGCGGCCACTGGGCGAAAAAGCAAAATCGCGCTCGCAACGCGCCATCGCGGAAGCCACGGCAATGCGCTCGAAGATCACACCGTCGATGCACAAGTGCACTTCGCTACAATGGGATTTTGCAGCATCGCCCTTCCAGGCAAGGCGCCTGCCATCCCATTCCAGCCAGAGCTCGGGCGCCACAAGCGCCACTGACATCAACCCGCCGCCGCTGAAGCTGGCGCCGTCTGCGCATGCGGATCGGCATGATAAGCAGCCAGCACCTCATCCACATCACCCTGCATCACGCTGCGGCCATGTTCAATCCACAGTGCGCGATTGCACACCTGGCGAATCGCCGCGTCGCCATGCGAGACAAACACTACTGTAGTGCCGCCGTGAATGCGCTCGCGCAGGGCCGCACCGGATTTCTGCTGGAACTCGGCATCGCCAACGGCCAGCACTTCATCGATCAGCAACACATCGGGCTCCACCTGCATCGCGACCGAAAACCCTAGGCGCATGGACATGCCGGTCGAATAGCTGGAAATCGGTTGCTCGAAGAAATCGCCCAGCTCGGAGAATTCCAGGATCGCCGGCAAGCGGCGCACGATCTCGCGGCGGCGCATGCCAAGCATCAGACCCGACAGCACCGCATTGTCGCGGCCGGACAAATGCGGCATGAAACCGAGCGCGAGCGACAGCAGCTGGCACGATACCGGCGCGCGCGTGATGCGGCCGCGATCCGGCGCGATGATGCCGGCGAGCGTGCGCAAAAGTGTACTTTTCCCAGCGCCGTTGCGGCCGATCACGCCGAGGCGTTCGCCGCGCGCCAGGGTCAGGCTGACATCTTCCAACGCCCAGAAACGCGGACTACCCACGCGTAGCTGCGCGTTGAACGCGACGCCGACGTTTTCCATGCGGATGATCGTGTCGGTCATATCAGGTCGGCAATTTCACGTAGCGTGGCGTCATCCGCGTAATCAGGAACGTACCGAACGCATACAACGCGAGCGAGATCAGGGCGACGCGCCCGAGGGCGATCCAGTCCGGCCAGCGCGCGTGCATCAGGATGCCGCGGCCGGCGTCCACCAGCACCACGATCGGATTGAGCGCGAACCAAGAGCGCATCGATTCGGGCACCACATCCAGCGCAA
>JANXVS010000371.1 GCA_025351555.1 Pseudomonadota bacterium
CTCGACCGTATCGACCAGCAGACGTTTCTGTTCATCGATGATGCGCAGTTGGAAATAATCCTGGGCCAGTTGTGCATGCAGACTCAGGCGCGTGGATTCCAGTGTCGCCGCGCTGGCCTGCGCATTGGCGGCCTGTCCTTCGACCGTGCGCCGCACGCGACCCCACAGATCCGGTTCCCACGATGCGGTGAACGGCAGCGAATAGTTGTCGCTCGGATGCGAGGACCCGGTATTGGTCGAGCCCGTCGTGTTGCCGCCAATCACGGTGCCGCCGGAGATGATGCTGCCGGAGTTGCCGTAGCGACCGGATCTCGTCGCCGAGGCGCTCACCCCGAGAGTTGGAAAATAGCTCGCGCGTGCACCGCTGACCAGGGCGCTGGCCTGACGATATTGCGCTTCGGCCTGCATCAGACTCTGATTGGCTGCATCGACTTGCTGCTCCAGCTCATTCAGGGTCGCGTCGCCAAATACTTCCCACCACGCACCGCGCTTGATCGCATCGCCTGGCTGCGCTTGCTTCCAATCGGCCCACTCTTGTGGAGCACGTTCCTTGTACGCAGATTCCGTCGCGGCCGCTGGCTTTTTGTAATCCGGACCCATGACGCAGGCGCAAAGCAGCGCGCAAGCAGCGATGCTGAAAGACAATTGTATATTTTTTTTCATCTTGGACATTCTCGTATTCTGTTCACGCCGTGACCGGCGGCGCACGATAAAAATGCTCCCGGCGGCGTTTGCAATACAGGCGGAAGCGGTCCAGGTACAGGTACACGACGGGCGTGGTATACAAAGTCAACAGCTGGCTTACGAACAGGCCGCCGAGGATGGAAATGCCCAGTGGCCGGCGCATCTCGCTGCCTTCACCAAAACCGAACGCCAGCGGCAGGGAGCCGAGCATCGCCGCGAGCGTGGTCATCATGATCGGGCGGAAGCGCAAGCTGCACGCCTGGAATACGGCGTCGCGCGCGGACATGCCTTGATTGCGCTCGGCATCAAGCGCGAAGTCGATCATCATGATCGCGTTTTTCTTGACGATGCCGATCAGCAGCATCACGCCGATGAAGGCGATCAGGCTGAATTCGGTGTGACAGACGAGCAACGCCAGAATCGCGCCGACGCCAGCGGATGGCAGGGTCGAGAGAATCGTCAGCGGATGAACGTAGCTTTCGTAAAGTATGCCCAGCACGATGTAGATCGCGAGCAGCGCGGTGAGAATCAGCCAGGGCAAGCTGCCGAGCGACTGCTGCGCGGTGCGTGCCGTGCCTTGGAAGCCACCGTGTATCGTCGCCGGCGCACCGATGCGGGACATCTCACGCGTAATCGCATCCTGCGCCTGGCCCAGGCTCACGCCGGCGGCGAGATTGAACGACACCGTGCTGGCCACAAACTGATCCTGATGGCTGACTGACAACGGTGTAGAGCCCAGCCCGTAAGTAGCGAACGCCATCAGCGGCACCATGCCACCTGACTTGTTCTGCACATAGATATCCTTCAGCGCCTCGGGGTTTTGCAGGAATTGCGGCGCGACTTCCATCACCACATGATATTGATTGAGCGCGTTGTAGATCACCGACACCTGACGCTGGCCGAAGGCGTCGTTGAGTACGTTGTCGATCGCTTGCGTGGTGACGCCAAGGCGCGCGGCCGTTTCGCGATCGAATTTCAGTGCGGTCTCCAGACCATGATCCTGCTGATCGCTGTTCACGTCGGTCAGCCCGGGCACTTTCTCCAGCGCGGCGGTGATCTTCGGCCCCCAGGTTCGGAGATCCTCAAGGCTGTCGCTTTGCAAAGTATACTGATATGTGGAGTTGCCCTGGCGACCGCCGACGCGGATATCCTGCGCACCTTGCAGGAACAGGCTTGCACCGGACACCTCGCTGAGTCTCGGACGCAGGCGACTGATCACGCCGTCGGTCGAAATGCCGCGCTCGGCCAGCGGCTTGAGCTGCACGAACATGAAGCCGCCATTGCGATTGCCGCCGCCGGTAAAGCCGGCGACATTTTCCACCGCCGGATCGCTTTTGACGATCTTCATGAGCTGGATCATCTTCTGCGAC
>JANXVS010000390.1 GCA_025351555.1 Pseudomonadota bacterium
GTTCGAGGAAGCGACGGTAAAGAGCCTGAAGACGCTCGCGGTGCTCAACGTCGGCCAGGCCGGGATAGTCGCCGTTGGCCTGACCCTGCTGCTGTGGCGAGCAGCAGCCGGCGTCGTGGCGGGTACGATGACGCTGGGCGACTTCATTCTGGTCAATATGTACCTGATCCAGCTTGCCGTTCCGCTCAACTACCTGGGCATGGTCTATCGTGAGGTCAAGCAGGCCCTGACCAACCTGGAACGCATGTTCGCCCTGCTCGACCAACCGCAGGAAGTACGCGATGCCCCCGATGCGCAAGCGCTCGCCGTGCGCGGCGGACAGGTGCGCTTCGAACGTGTGTCGTTCGGATATGATGTACAACGCGGCATTTTATACGATGTGGATTTTTCCATTCCATCCGGCAAGACCGTCGCCGTGGTCGGCACGACTGGCGCCGGCAAGTCCACGCTTGCACGTCTGCTGTATCGCTTCTACGATGTCAGCGCCGGGCGCATCCTGATCGACGGCCAGGACATCCGCGCCGTCACCCAGGATTCGCTGCGCGCCGCGATCGGCATCGTGCCGCAGGACACCGTACTGTTCAACGACACGATCTACTACAACATTGCGTATGGACGTCCCGATGCCACGCGCGGGGAAATTGTCGCCGCAGCGAAAGCCGCGCACATCCATGACTTCATCGTCAGTCTGCCGCAGGGCTACGAAACCGGCGTCGGCGAACGCGGGCTGAAGCTTTCCGGCGGCGAGAAGCAGCGCGTGGCGATCGCGCGAACCGTGCTGAAGAATCCGGTGATCCTGGTGTTCGACGAGGCGACCAGCGCTCTGGACACGCGCACCGAAAAAATCATCCAGGCAGAGCTCGCAGAAATAGCACGCGAACGCACCACCCTGATCATCGCCCACCGGCTTTCCACGATCGTGGATGCCGACGAGATCATCGTGCTCGATCATGGCCGCATCGTCGAACGCGGCACCCACCATGCCCTGCTCGCCCACAACGGCCGCTACGCGGCGCTGTGGATCATGCAGCAGCAGGCGCGCGCCACAACCGATGTTACGCCACAGGCCGCACCTGGGGCGGACGCAGCACTGGCGGTCGTCTAACGTTGCTTTTACCCCACGTCTTGCCGCGTTTTGAAGTATACTTCGGCGCGATCAGTATAGATCGGGCGCCGGTCCTGGGCGATCGAGGGAGCGGTTCGTGGCAAGCGAAAAATATCTGGCTGTCGTCGGCCTCGGCGAGGAAGACACCGCGCACCTGCGGCTGCTGATGCGCATGGTCGCCGGTCAGCTGGAGCATCGCTGGCGTTGGGGCGCCGAGGAAAACGCAGATCTGGTGATCGTGGATCCCGGTGACTTGGCCGGCCAGCTCGGGCGCAATCGCGCCTATAGCGGTGGTCGTCGTTGCGCGGTGTTCAGTAAAACCGAGCCCCTGCGTCAAGGCGAACTGCGGCTGACCACGCCGCTCAAACCCGATAATGTAATCGCGGTAATCAATGGCAACACCTCAGGCGAGGTCAGCTTGAACGTGCCGGTGATGCAACAGAGCGATAGCTTCTACGATCTGGGTACGTTGAACCCGGAGTTTGAACTCGAGGACGACGATGCTGCCGATGCGCGTTCGCGGCAACGCGACAGCAAGCCAGCGCCTGGCCTGGACGAGCTGCTCAAGCCGGATACCGAGAGTGCAAAACCTCAATTCGCCGTGCCCGGCAGCCTCGATGCAGAAACGCGGATCGAAGGTGTGCATGCCCCTTCCGCGCGCAGCGAACGACGTGTAGCCGATTCTGTTGCAGGATTGCGCAAGCAGCAGCCGGAAGGCATCAATATCGGCGCGCCGGTCAAACACGGCTCATCGACGGTCGACTCTGGCAAGCACAGCCTGCGCGATTATCTATGTACCCCCCTGCTCGGCGGACCGGCCACCATTAGCTTCGAGGGTGCGCCAAGCCTGACTCTGGACCCCAAGGAAAAGGTGTTCCATACCACCGGCAAACTGCGCGCACTAACCCCCTATTGCGGCGCGGATCTGCCCCGTGCGGCCTGGCGTCCGGTCACCACGCATGATCTGGCGCGCGTGCGCGCCGAACGGCCGCCACAGCCCTATTCGCGCCTGATCTGGCTGGACGTATTGATCTGTTCCGGGGGTCGCCTGGCGTCGCATCTGGATCCGGGCGGCCGCTACAAGCTCAAGCGTGCGCAGCAAACCGAAGCCGATTTCCCAAATCATGCCAGCATCCTCGCCGCACTGGCGGCGCCAGCGAAACTGAACGAAATCGCCACGGCCAGCGGCAAATCGATGAGCGAGGTGTTCGATGTGATCAATGCCTACGACGCCATCGGCCTCATCGAAGTCGAACGCCGCCTGCCACGCCACGCCGAACCGGAACCCAGTGGTCTGCTGGCGCGGCTGCGCAAGCCGTTCGGCAAGAACTGATGCGGCTTGACCTGACGGCTGGATCGGCGACAATTCCGCAGTTGCGGCGGCTGTCCGCTGTTGCTGTTGTTGCCTACGTGTGTACAAGACACACATACAAATGTAATTCGGTATCCTTCAGGGGGATAGCATGAGCAAACGGGTATCTTTGCAGGGGGCCGGCGACGGCGATGCGGAACGATTGCGCCAGTTGCTGGAGCAGTCTGCGGCCGAACTTGCCTCGCCGTGGAAATTCCATACTGGCGCCGATACCGATCTGCTGATCATCGACATCGATACCGTTTACGGCCACATGGATTGGCTGCGCGCGCACAGCAGCGGCAAACCCGTAGCGGTGCTGACCGAGCATGCCCAGTTTGGTGATGCCGACCTCATCCTGCACAAGCCATTGACGTCGGCAAATCTGGTCGAAGTGCTCAATCGCGCTGATCCGCTGATTGCCGCCAGGGCCGAATCCGAATATACACCAGAACCCGCCGCACCATCACCGAAACCTGCTCCGGTGGCGAAACCTGTCGCCGCCGTCATCCCTGAAGCGCCGCCGGCACCCGCTCTCGCGCCACCGCCGGCTCCACCTCTGCCAGCACCGCCAAGCGAGTTGCGCCTGTGCGACTGGCTTGGCAACGGCGTCTTGAGCGCCCCGGTACGGTTGTGCGAAGACGGCGCGCCAGAGCTCGTGGTCGATCCCATCGGCAGGGTATTCCATGCCGACACCAGCCTGCGTGCGCTTGCACCCTACTGCACACACACCATCACGCGCGAGCAATGGCAGGATGTGACTCCGGCAAAATTCGCCGAGTTGCAAGCCGCCGGCAAGATGCAACCCTACGCACGCCTGCTTTGGCTCTGCCACGCGCTCGGCTCCAACGGACATCTCGCTGCGGGGCTCGACATCAACGCAAAGTATAAATTGGCGCGTTGGCCGCAGATCGAACGCGAGTTCCCAAAGCACTTTCGCATCGCCACCGTCATGATCAAACAACTGGCGAGCTTGACCGATATCGCCGAACAAAGCGGCGCGCCGCTGACCGACGTGATCGATTTCACCAACGCCTACAACGCCATCGGTTATATCGAAATTGAGGGCGTCGCCCACAATGCCGCGCCCGTGCAACGCGATAGCGGCCGCGGCGCGATCCTCTCGCGTCTGCGCAATCCGTTTGGCGGCGGCTGAACGCTCACGGCTCGAAACCGTTCGCAAAAATCCGGTCGAATCTTGCACAACCGGCAGGTGCGGCGGAACTCCAATCGGGACATTGCGCACTGCCGTCGCCGATCGCCAGCGAGCCGGTGGTGGGGCGCCTGAACGCCCATGACGCCGCACCAATACCCGCGATGCGGCCGCTGGCAAAACAGGCGGTGAGCAGATAGCCGCCGGTCGGCGCTTCCCAGTCGATCATTTCGCCGGCACAGAAAACGCCAGGAAGGTTTTTCAGCATCAGATGCTCATCGAGTGCATCCAAGCGCACACCGCCGGCAGTGCTGATCGCCTCTTCGATTGGCCGTGGCCTCAGCAAGGTGAGTGGTAGCGACTTGAGCGTCGCGGCGACGCGTGCGGAATCCTGCAACTGCACTTTCGACAACACTTCGTAAAGCAGGCCCGCCTTCACGCCGTCGATCCCGGCATGGCGGCGCAGGTGCTCGCTCAGCGAACGGCTGCCGCGTGGCTGCGCAAGATCGCGTGCGAGCCGCTGCCCGTCGCGGCCAGGCGCAAGATCAAGACGGATTTCCGTAGCACCGTGCGCCGCGATCGCATCGCGCAATTGTGCGCTGAGCGCATAGATCAGACTACCCTCGACGCCAGTCGCAGTGACGACGAATTCGCCCTGCTGGCGGGCGACGCGACCATTGGTGTCGCTCCACTGGACGACGACAGTTTTCACTGGATGACCTGCATGGCGCTGCGCG
>JANXVS010000495.1 GCA_025351555.1 Pseudomonadota bacterium
CTCCAGCGCCGGTTTGCCGGCGACATGCGGTTTGCCGTGCTCTGCACGCTCGATGCGCACCGCCGCCGCGTCGCGACCCAGATAACCGGCCAGCAGCGTGCGCAACGGCAGCGATGACGCCGTATCGTTTGGTGCCTGCCATTGTGGAAAAAACCACAAGTGGATTTCGTCACTGACCAGCGGCAACGGTGGCGATGCTGGCAGAAAATCCTCGGGACCCAGTTCGCGCATCCGCACATGCTTAGTGTTCACGCGGCGCCGGTCAAGCCCTCGCGTCAGCGAATCAGACGTGTGTCGACCAGATGCTGCACTACCGACGGATCGGCCAGGGTGGAAATATCGCCAAGCTGATCGGGCTGATTCTCGGCGATCTTGCGCAGGATGCGGCGCATGATCTTGCCTGAGCGCGTTTTCGGCAGACCCGGTGCCCATTGCAGATGATCGGGCGTGGCGATTGGACCGATTTGCTTGCGCACATGCGCGATCAGTTCCTTGCGCAGCGCGTCGTCGGAAGTCACGCCACTTTTCAAGGTCACATACGCGTAAATGCCCTGACCCTTGATGTCGTGCGGGCAGCCGACCACGGCCGCTTCGGCGACTTTCGGGTGCGCGACCAGAGCACTTTCCACTTCCGCCGTGCCCAAGCGGTGGCCGGAGACATTGATTACATCATCCACGCGCCCCGTGATCCAGTAGTAGCCGTCGGCATCGCGGCGCGCGCCGTCGCCGGTGAAATAGGTACCCGGATAGGTCTTGAAGTAAGCATCGACAAAGCGCGGGTGATCGCCGTAGACCGTGCGCATCATGCCGGGCCAGGCATCGGTCAGGACCAGATTGCCTTCGGCTTCGCCGTCGAGAATCTTGCCCGTGGCGTCGACGATCGCCGGCTGCACGCCAAAGAAAGGTTTCGTCGCCGAACCGGGTTTCTGCGCGATCGCGCCGGGCAGTGGCGTGATCAGAATCCCGCCCGTTTCGGTTTGCCACCAAGTGTCGACGATCGGGCAGCGACCGTCACCGACGACACGCCAGTACCACTCCCAGGCCTCCGGATTGATCGGTTCGCCGACTGATCCCAACAGCCGCAAACTCGACCTCTGCCACTTTTTCACCGGCGCCTCGCCCTCGCGCATCAGGGCGCGGATCGCGGTTGGCGCGGTGTAGAACAGCGTGACCTGGTGTTTGTCGACCACCTGCCAGAAGCGGCCGCAATCCGGATAATTGGGTACGCCTTCGAACATCAGCGAGGTGGCGCCGTTGGCGAGTGGGCCGTAAACGATGTAGCTATGGCCGGTAACCCAGCCGACATCGGCGGTGCACCAGTAGATGTCGTCCTCGCGCAGATCAAACACGCATTCGTGGGTGTAGCTGACGAACACGCCGTAGCCGCCGGTAGTGTGCAGAACGCCCTTGGGTTTGCCGGTGGAACCAGAAGTATACAAAATAAAAAGTGGATCCTCAGCATTCATCGGCGTGGGTGCGCACTCGCTGCTTTGCGCTGCCATCAATGCGTCCCACCAGCGATCACGTGGCGCCTGCATTGCCACCGGCGATCCGGTGCGCTTGACCACGAGCACGGTTTCGACACTGGTCGTGCCCGGTCGGGTCAAGGCTTCGTCGACATTGATCTTGAGCGGTACCTTCTTGCCGCCGCGCAGGCCCTCATCGGCAGTGATCACGAGCTTGGATGTCGAGTCGGCAATGCGCCCCGCGAGCGAATCTGGCGAGAAGCCGCCGAACACCACGGTATGTACCGCACCGATGCGCGCACAGGCCAGCATCGCCACCGCGGCGTCGGGAATCATCGGCAGATAGATTGTGACCCGGTCGCCCTTGTTCACGCCCAAATGCTTGAGCAAATTTGCACATTTACACACTTGTGCGTGCAGCTCGCGATAGCTGATGGCCCTGGATTCTGCCGGATCGTCGCCTTCCCAAAGAATCGCGGTCTTGTCACCGCGTGTAGCCAGATGACGATCCAGGCAATTGGCGGACAGATTCAGGGTGCCATCGGCATACCAGCGGATATGCAGATTGTCCGCGGCGAACGAGACGTCTTTGACTTGGCTGTACGGCGTTATCCAGTCCAGACGCTGGCCGACGCGGCGCCAAAACCCTTCCGGATCGCGCACCGATTCGGCGTAGAGTTTTTCGTAGTCGTCCGCGCGGATACGGCTACGCGAAGCAAAATCAGCGGGAACCGGATGCAACGCAGCCATGAAACACTTCCGGAATCGATGCGCAAGGATCGATACTGTAGTGCAAGTGCACGTCCGCGGGGAGAGGTGCGAGTGCCGGTGAAATCAGGAGGTTCAGGCCGACTGGGTCGGCGGCGCGTTTTGTGTCGTCGGGGCCGACTTGCGCATGCTTGCGCGCAGGACATTGAGGTCCTTATCGGTCAGCAGCGCAGCGTCTGGCCGCGCCGAGGAGGCGACCCGCTCGGCGGCGAATCCGAAAAACGCGCCAAACAGGCAGATCAATCCCAGCACCAAACCGAGCCCGAGGGTTCCCGGTGTCTTCGCCGAAAACGCGATCGCGAAACCGAACAGGGCAACCAGCACGAAAATCCAGCGCATCGGCGTGCTCCAAATCAACCGATGCGCATGCTGTCACAAAGCACTTCTCCATGCGAGTCCGATCCGCCGAAATGCCATGGTTTGACGACGGATGGTTTTGCCGCAGCGCGGCACGACGGATAGGGCGCCTTGGCGGGTACAATCGTCGGCGTGGTTTTCCGCAGGAGGAACGATGGAAAATCTGCAATCCATGGCGCTGGCTGCGGGTCTGGCCTGGGCCAGCGGCATCCGCATGTACGCGGCGATCTTTATCGTCGGCCTGCTTGGTCGATTCGGCTATGTCCACCTGCCCGATCATCTGCTCTTGCTCCAACACGATGGCGTGCTGGTGGCGGCGGGAATCATGCTCGTTGTCGAATTCCTCGCCGACAAAGTGCCGGGTTTCGATTCGGTCTGGGATGCGATCCACACCTTCATCCGCATCCCGATCGGCGCGCTGCTGGCCTGGGGCGCGATGGGCGATGCGGCACCGGATGTGCAATTGGTTGCGGCGATCCTCGGCGGCGCGATCACCGGCGGCACGCATCTGGCCAAAGCCGGCACACGCGCGGCGATCAATACGTCGCCGGAACCCTTCAGCAACTGGACGGCAAGTTTCGGCGAAGACGGCATCCTGCTCGGCGGCCTGTGGCTGGTGTTCCATCACCCTGCCGTTTTCCTGATGCTGCTGGCGCTGTTCCTCGCGGTGGTGATCTGGCTGATTCCGAAAGTGTTCCGGTTTCTGCGCCGGGTGTGGCGCAAGCTGCGTGGCGCAGAAACCGTCATGCCGCGACACTCCGCGCAGCCGCCGTGATCGCAATGTTGGTCAGGTATCGCAGCGGCTGAGACGCGCGTATTGCATTGTGATTTTCGCCATGAAGTTCTCCGTCGAACCACGAAATACGCAGCCGCCCCGGATCAAGGGTCGCGGCGCGGCGTCCAATCCCGAAGGCCGCTTCGAGACGCGCGTAAAGGAATCCATCGACGATGGCTGGGAGCGTGAGGTGGAACCCGCACCACATCCGGCGACTCACGTCACTGAGGAACGCGCGCGTTCGATCATAAGTCGCAATGATTCGCCAGACGTGCCCTTTGATCAGAGCATCAATCCGTATCGTATTAACCATTGCTGCATCTCACTACTGTCCGGTTAAATTGCCTGTTTTGAGCCAGAGATCAAGCACTGGTGCGGGTTACAGGGTGATTTATTTTGGTGTCGACTTGAACTGCGATTGCCAAGA
>JANXVS010000545.1 GCA_025351555.1 Pseudomonadota bacterium
GGTATCTACCGGCCGGGCGATACTTTCCATGTTGGTCTGATCGTGCGCGCGGCTGACTGGGCCAAACCGCTGACCGGTATTCCACTGGAAGCCGAGATTCTCGACGCGCGCGGCGTCAGTGTCGAACGGCGCAAGCTGCGCCTGAACGATACCGGCTTCGATGAGATTTCCTACACTACGCAGGAAAGCGCGCCGACCGGCGGCTGGAATGTCAATGTATACATCGTCAAGGACGGCAAGGCCGATGTGCAGATCGGCTCGGTTGGCGTGCAGATCAAGGAGTTCCTGCCGGACCGCATGAAGGCCGAGGCACGGCTGTCGCATGCGGCGGTCGAAGGCTGGGTCAAACCCGACGATCTGAAAGCACGCTTCACTTTGCAGAACCTGTTCGGTACCCCGGCGCAGGATCGCAAAGTCGAAGCGACCCTGAGCCTGACTCCGGTATTCCCGGTCTTCCATGATTATCCGGACTACCGTTTCTTCGACCCGCAGCACGCCAAGGAGGGCTATTCCG
This sequence comes from Pseudomonadota bacterium, assembly GCA_025351555.1. Classification (GTDB taxonomy): domain Bacteria; phylum Pseudomonadota; class Gammaproteobacteria; order Xanthomonadales; family Rhodanobacteraceae; genus Rudaea. Next base: position 515 of record JANXVS010000545.1, read on the forward strand.
AACCGCTCGGCGAGCGCCAGACCGACGATCAGGGCGAGGCTGAGTTTGCGCTGGATCTCTCCAAATACGGCACCGCCTCGTATCAACTGCGTTTCTTCGCCAAGGGATTTGAAGCCGAAAGCGGACGCAGCGTCGCCGCCGAGGCGCATACCCTGGTGTCGTCACTGGACTATTTAATCGGCACGAAGTCGGAAGACAATCTGGATTTCGTCACGCGTGGCGCCAAGCGCAGCATCGCCCTGATCGCGATCGATCCGGCGGCGAAGAAAACCGCGGTCAGTGATCTCAAGGCCGCGATCATCGAGCGCCGCTTCGTGTCGATCCTGACCAAGCAGGATTCGGGCGTTTACAAATATGAGTCGAAGTCCAAGGAAGTTCCAGTGTCGGAGCAGGTGTTGAATATCGCCGCCAGCGGCAGCGATTTTGCGCTACCCACCGACGCGCCGGGCAGCTTCGCCTTGGTCGTGCGCAACACGCATGGAGACGAACTCAACCGTGTCGAGTACACCGTCGCCGGCGAAGCGAACATCACGCGCTCACTGGAACGCAATGCCGAGTTGCAATTGAATTTATCCAAGAAGGACTTTGCGCCGGGCGAAGACATCGAGATCGCGATCCGCGCGCCCTACGCTGGCAACGGCCTGATCACGCTGGAACGCGACAAAGTCTACGCACACACCTGGTTCAAGAGCGCAACCACGGGTTCGGTGCAGAAGATCAAGGTGCCGGCGGATTTCGAAGGCAACGGCTATGTCAACGTGCAGTTTGTGCGCGATGTGGCCTCCGACGAAATCTTCATGAGTCCGTTGAGCTATGGCGTGGTGCCGTTTTCGGTCAATCGCGATGCGCGGCGTGATGCGGTGTCCGTCGCCGCACCGGCGCTGGTCAAGCCAGGCGAGGTGTTAAAGATGAAGGTGACGTCGGCGCAGCCGGCGCGCGTGGTCGTGTTCGCGGTCGACGAGGGCATCTTGCAGGTGGCGCGCTACAAGCTCGGCGATCCACTGGAATTCTTCTTCCGCAAACGCATGCTCGAAGTCAGGACCAGCCAGATTCTCGATCTGATCCTGCCCGAGTTCAGCAAACTCGCCGGCATGGTTGCGCCCGGCGGCGACGCCGACGATCTGCTCAGCCGGCATCTGAACCCGTTCAAGAAGAAACATCAGGAGCCGGTCGCGTACTGGTCGGGGATTGTCCAAGTCAAGGGCGAACGCGAACTCAGCTACAACATACCGGATGATTTCAACGGCAAGCTGCGCATCATGGCGGGGGCCGTGCGCGCGGACAAAGTAGGCATTTTCCAGAATTCCACAACCGTGCGCGGCGACTTCGTGCTGTCGCCCAACGTACCCGGCATGGTCGCGCCCGGCGACGAGTTCGAGATCAGTGTCGGCGTTGCCAATAATCTCACCGGACTTGGGGGCAAGGAAATCCCGGTCAAGCTGACGCTGGCGCCAGCGTCGGCATTTGAAGCGCTCGGCAGCGCCGAGCAGGAACTTACCCTCGGCGAAATGCGCGAAGGTGTGGCCGTGTTCAAGCTGCGCGCCAAGCCTTCGCTGGGGCCGGCCAAGCTCGAATTCCGTGCCAGCTACAACGACAAGTCGGCAAAGATCGGCACCGAGATTTCGGTGCGCCCGGCGGCGGCCTATCGCACCGACCTGGTCGTCGGTGATCTGGACAAAGGCAGCAGCGACATCAAACCCTTGCGCGACATGTACGACGCATTCGCCAAGCGCGATATCGCTGCAGCGTACACGCCGTTGGTGCTGGCGCAGGGCTTGTCAGCGTATTTGGCCGACTTCCCGCATCGCTGCACCGAGCAATTGATCAGTCAGGGCATGCCGGCGCTGGTGTTTGGTCAACATCCGGAATTTGGGCGTCTAAAGACTGATGAGAGCAAGCCGAAGACCGATCCGTTACAGGCGCTGTACGGCGTGATGCATACACGCCAGAACGGCGAGGGCGGATTTGGCCTGTGGACTTCGACACCGCAGCCTGAGCGCTACGTGTCTGTCTACGCGATGCAGTTTCTCGTCGAAGCCAAGGAACGCGGACAGAAATTGCCCGGCGACATGCTCGACGCCGGCAATCGCTATCTGCACCAGCTCGCCGCCGACGAAAGCGACGCCTCGCTC
>JANXVS010000434.1 GCA_025351555.1 Pseudomonadota bacterium
AGTTGCTCGGTGCGTATATAATTATACTTCTCGCTGGACACCGAGGCTTCGGTCGCCGCGTCGCGCAGGATGCGCGGATGCAGGAACACCATGAGATTCTGTTTCTGGTGATCGTTGCTGCGGTAGCGGAACAGGTTGCCAATCAGCGGTATATCGCCGAGCGCCGGCACCTTCTGCACGTTGTCCTTGACGTTGTCCGAGATCAGGCCGCCGAGCACGAGCAGGGAATCGTCCTTGATCAGTACCGTGGTCTGCACCTCGCGCTTGCTGGTGATGAGATCGACCGCGCCCTGCACCGGCGGCAGCAGGTTGGAAACTTCCTGATGAATGTCCAGGCGGACTGAGTCGCCGGAATTGATGTGTGGCGTGACCTTGAGAGTCAAGCCGACGTCTTTGCGCTGGATGGTTTGGAACGGATTGCCGATGCCGCTGCTGCTGCCACTCGTGCCACCAGTCGAGCCGCCGGTGTTGGTGGTGTACGAGCCAGTGAGGAAGGGCACTTCCTGGCCGACCTTGATCATCGCTTCCTGGTTGTCCAAGGTCATCACCGAGGGCGTGGAAAGGATATTGTTCTTGCCGTCGCTGCGCAGCGCTGAGACCAATGCGCCGAGACTCAGCAGATGCTGGCCGGCTAGCGTGATCGTGTCGAAATAGCCGATGTTGAAGCCATTGCCGACAGTGACAGCAGGGCCGCCCTTGCTGTTCAAACCCGCGGTCGCGGTGAGGATGTTGTTGCCGGGCGTGTTGCCGGTGAAGTTCGTGCCGCCGATCACGTGCGCCTTGTCGCCAATGGGAAACTGCCACTGCACGCCGAGCTCGTTTGCAGTTTCGTCGGACACTTCGGCGATGACGGCCTCGATCAGCACCTGGGCGCGGCGAATGTCGAGCTGCCGTATCACCGAGGCGAGTGAGCGGAATACCGCCGGCGGCGCGCTGATCACCAATGCATTGTCTTCCTCGTGCGCCTGGATCGTCGCCGTCGCTGCGCCGCCGGAGGACGCTGCGGCATTTGTTGTATTTGTCGCATTTGCGGCGGCGCCAGCCTTGCCCGGCGGTGTTTCGCCGGTAAGGGTCGAGGCAACGCCTTGCAGGATCGGCACCAGATCTTTGGCGCTGGCGTAATTCAGATAGACGACTTGGGTATCACCGCCATTGGCAACTGGCGTATCCAGATGCGTCACCAACGCGCGCAGGCGCAGACGCCCGCTCTTGCCGCCGGAGAGCAGGATCGAGTTGGTGCGCTCGTCGGCGAACACGCGTGGTGCGTCACCACTGAGATCGGGCGTTTTCGTGTCGGCCAGCTGGGTCAGGATGCGCGCCACTTCCGCGGCGCTGGCGTGCTGCAGCGGAATGACCTCGACGCCGGCGTCGGATACGGTATCGATGCGCTCGATGATGCTGACGATGCGCTCGACATTGCCGGCGCGATCGGAAATCACCAGCGAATTGGAACCCGGATGCGCGATCAACTGCGCGCCCTGCGGCATCAACGGGCGCAGGATCGGTACGAGTTCGGTTGCGGAAATATGCCTGACCGGCACGATCTGGGTGACCAGTTCGTCCGATTCATGCCCGTGCACGCCATTCAGGCCACCGGTGCCATCCTGCTGCGCGACGGCCTCGGGCACGATCTTGATCATGCTGCCGGACTTGATCGCCGCGTAGCCGTGCACGCGCAGCACCGACAGGAATACGTCATAGATTTCGTCCGGCTTCATCGGCCGCGCCGATACCACCGTGACCTTGCCCTGTACGTTCGGGCCGATGATGAAATTCTTGCCAGTGATCTCCGACACCGTGGCGATCAGCACCTGGATGTCGGCATCTTTCAGATTCAGCGTGTGCGTGCCGGGCGGATTGGTGGCGTCGGCCTTTGGCGCCGGCGGCGTCGCGACCACGCCCATCGACGGGCTGCCAGGCGAGATCGACATTGCAGCCGGTGGATCACTGGCGCGCGCCGAGGCGGCGATGGCGGCGAGGCTCAAGACAGCGGCAAGGCAGAAGCGGCTCATCATTGTATATTTCTCTAAAATTTTACAAATGCGCAATCAATGCAGGTTCAGAGTCAGCGTGGCCGGCTTGCCGTCACGCATCACTGTCACTTGCAGGCTCGTGGCGTCTTTCAGATTGTCCATGAATTGCTGCGGGTTCGACAGGCTCGTGAGCGATGTGCCGTTGACCGTGGTGATGAGATCGGTGGGCTTGAGTCCGGCCTGGCTCATCAGCGCACCGATCTGACCGCCGCCGGACAGGCGCGCGCCAGCGATCTTGCCGTTCTCGAACACCGGCTCCACGTGTACCTGCTTGGCGAGCTCCGCGGGATCGATCTGCAACTGCTTCTGAGCCTTGCTCCAATCCAGCGCGCCGTGCGCCATCTGCGGTGGCACGTAAGTTGGTGGCACGCTCAGGGCCTTGCCCGGCGCTGAGCTGGCCAGATTCTGCCGATTGGCTTCCGGCAGCTCCGGCGCGTGCGCTTCCGGCCGCGGCAGTTGCAGGGTTTCGGCCGCGCCTTCATGGCTGAGCACCACATGATCGGTATAGACCTCGGTGAGCTTGGCGCCGGCAACGTCGTCGCCAACATTGTAACTGCGCTCGCCGCCTTGTTCATCGGCAATCATGGCGATGCCCTGCTTGGGATCGGGCAAGGCCAGGGTGCCGCGCAACGTCAACTTGAGCGTGGTCGCCGGCGCATTGCGCGCGAGCTGGGCCAGATTGACACTTTGTGGATTACCGAACAAATGCCACAGACTGATCGATTGCGCCGTAGCGGTAGCCGGCGTCCGCGGCGCAACGGCGGCCAGGTCGCTGCCGGCATCGGCGTGAGGCAGGGCCAGCCAGACCAGCCGCACTAGCAACCACACGCAGATCAAGCCGGCGATCACGCAGATCGCCAGCGCAGCATGCCGCGACAGGCGTTCGTGGTCGGTGGTGCGTAGCGAATTGAGCATGCAAGGTCGGCGCGCTGGGGATACCAGCGCGGACTTTAGCAGGAACACGTTAGTTAGATCGGCGCTTGAACAGGATCAGCACTCTTGTTTAGCGCTTATCCTCAGCCACAAACGCGATGCCCTTGGAAGAAAACCCTTCTCCCACCGGGAGAAGGCAAAAGCTCGCTGAGCTTCGACGCGAATAAGATCAGCGCTTGAACAGCTTGCCGAGACGGCGGAAAAATCCCGGCTTCTTGTGTGTCTCTGCTGGTGTGGCGTCGGTAACGGCTGCCGTCGTCGTGGCATGGCCCTCTTTTCCGCGGCCTCGCTGGCGATTTTCCTGGCGTTTGCCCGCCGCGGCCTCGCCCACCGCGCCGGTTGCCGGCGCTGCGGCTTCTGCACCTTCACCACCACGGCGGCCGCGACCGCCGCGCCGACTGCGCTTGGGCACGCCCGAAGACGCGTCCGTTTTCGCTGCGCCGCTGGGCTCTGGCATGCTGCGCGCCGGCGCTACAGGTGCTGGCGCTGGCGTAGCTCGTGGCGCGTCACGCCGCGGCGCACGTTGACCTGAGCGCGGCTGGCCCGGGCGCGGACTCGAGCGCGGACTCGAGCGCGAACCCGAGCGTGAACTCGAACGCGGTGGCGGTGCGGTTTCAATCGAACCGTCATCCTCTTCCACGCTGACCGGCAGCGGTGTGGTGCGCACGCGCGGCGGTGGCGCGACCAGCAATTCGGGTTCCACGCGCGCGACCGGGATTTTCTGGCCAATATAGGCCTCGATGTCAGGCAAACCTTGCGCATACATATCGCAGGCGAAACTGATGGCATCACCCTCGGCGCCCAGGCGCGCGGTGCGGCCGATGCGGTGCACGTAGTCTTCCGCATCCTGCGGCAAGTCATAATTGAACACGTGGCTGACGTCGGGAATATGCAGACCGCGCGCGGCCACGTCGGTGGCGATCAGGATTTCAATTTCACCGCGCTGGAACTTGCCGAGCAGGCTCTGGCGCTTCTTCTGCGGTACGTCGCCGGACAGCATGCCCACGGCGAAACCCTGGCGTTCCAGGCGCCGTGCAACTTTCTCGGCGGCCACCTTCATGTTGACGAAGACCATGCTGCGCCGCGCATCGGTGCGTGACAACAAGCTGATCAGCAGCGGCAGTTTTTCCTCGCTCGCCGGAAAATAGATGAGCTGGCGCACGCGATCGGCGGTGATGTTTTCGCTTTCGACCGTGAGCTTCTCCGGCTCGTTCATGTGCTCGTAGGCCAGTTCCAGCACGCGATGACTCAAGGTGGCCGAGAACAGCAGGCACTGGCGGCGTTCGCGCTCGGGCAGGCGCCGCAGGATGTAGCGCACGTCCTTGATGAAGCCCAAGTCAAACATGCGATCGGCTTCGTCGATCACCATCACTTCGACAGCGCGGAACGAGAACACGTGCTGTTTGAAGTAGTCGAGCAGGCGCCCGGGCGTGGCAATGACGATGTCGACGCCGCCGCGCAATTGATCGCGCTGCTTGTCGTAATCGACGCCGCCGTAGATCAGCGCGGATTTGATCCCGGTACCGCGGCCCAGACTCTGGAAATCTTTCTCGATCTGGATCGCCAACTCGCGCGTCGGCGCAATGATCAGCGCGCGTGGGTCGCTCGGACCGCGCTCGGCCAGCGCCGGCTGGGTGAGCATGCGCTGCATGATCGCGACCAGGAACGCGGCGGTCTTGCCGGTGCCGGTCTGCGCTTGCCCTGCAACATCGCGGCCAGCCAGCGCCAACGGCAGGGTCAACGCCTGGATCGGGGTGCAGCGGGTGAAGCCGGCGGCATGCAGGCCAGAAAGCAGACTCGGTTGCAGATCGAAGCTGTCGAAGAAGATATCGGTAAGCGGTTGTTGTGCCATTCTAGGGAATCGTTAGCCGGTTTGGCGGCGCGCCGAATTGGCGGCCGTTGTGGTAAGTCTGTGTGCCGCAGCGCGGTCTTGACCGTGCTGTCTTGAATCGGGTCGCACGCGGCCCAACTTGAATTGCACGGCGGCTTGGGCTCAAATGGGGCGTCCGGCAACCAGAACTTGAAGCCCACGCACGAGCGCAATGGCGCCAGTGTAGCCCAAGCGCGGCCCGACCGCCGCATTTGCGGCATTACAACGAACGCGGAGAACACCAGTGAGTGCAGGTATTGCCCAGGTCAACGACGACCAATTCGAAGAACAGGTACTTAAATCCAGCGAGCCGGTGCTGGTGGATTTCTGGGCGGAATGGTGCGGCCCATGCAAGAT